>NZ_CAWNQF010000023.1:0-869 GCF_963876465.1 Xenorhabdus sp. KK7.4 | reverse complement strand
AACTCAAATTCAGGATTCTCCCAGTGGTGAATTTAAGCATCGAATTAAAACGGTTGAGTTTGGAGATGGTTATAAACAAGTATCAGGGGATGGAATTAATCCAGAAAGTCAGTCATGGCCTTACTCTTATATCGGCATAAGAGAAGAAGTAACACCCATCTTTCAATTTATTCGAAATCACACGTTGAAATCATTTATCTGGACGACTCCATACGGCGAGAAAGGCTTATATCGAGTCAAGGCTGACTCAATAACCATGATCCCGATGTCAGGTGGAGTCATGAGAATATCAGCCGTATTTGAACAGGCACATAGCGCATGAAAATTAATGCAGACCTCCAACGTTTGGAGGCAGGGAATAAAATTTTGTTGTTTGCTGTTGATGCTTCGGTCTTTGGCGGGCCAGAACTGTACTTCCACAATTACCCTATAGCCCATACAGAGAATGATTTGGAAGACCCGAGCAATTTACCGATTAAATCTATCTGGTGGCAGGGGATAGAGTACAAACCATGGCCTGTCGAAATACAGGGAATGGAGGTGAATAGTGACGGCAGAACGGTATCACCCGAACTCCGGGTTGCTAATCTGGACGGAACTATCAGCTCGTTGTGTCTTGCTTACCAGAATATGGTGCAGGCGCGTATCACGATCCATATGACATTTGCGCATTATTTGGATGCACGCAACTTCCCGGAGGGCAACCCTGAAGCAGACCCGACACAGGAAAAAATAGACGTTTTTTACATCGACAGTAAAACCCATGAAGACAATGAAAGCGTTCAGTTTGCGTTATCTTCCCCGGCAGACTTGCAGGGCATTCAGATCCCCACACGCCAAATCCATAGCCTGTGTACATGGTGTATGCG
>NZ_CAWNQF010000022.1:0-888 GCF_963876465.1 Xenorhabdus sp. KK7.4 | reverse complement strand
AACACTGATAGTTTTACTCGGCTCGTTAAGTGGTATACTTATCATGTTTACTTCCTCACTACAGGGTAAACGCTGCATTAGAGGCCCCGAAACTATTACCAGTAGTTCGGGGCTTCGCCGTTTAAAGCGACATCATTTATTACGTAACTGTAACCTTTTGTAAATATTTACATGCTAAATTTGGGAAGCGGCTCGAAAATTAGACTAATCAATCGATTTAAGATAGTGAATCGGTTGCATACCCTTAATAACATTGATAGCTTGATTGTTCGCTTCAAAATAAAGGCAGCCAAGATGGTGATTTTCACTTAAAGACTTAGACATCAAGCATGGGTTAATGGGTGAAAATCCACCCATCTGAAATCACTCTGCCTTCTGCTGCATGAGCTTATTGAATTTTTCGTGTAGTGATTGAGGATATAGTTCTGTGTATACCTGCCAGAGTACATTCAGAGAGCGATGCCCGGTAACCTGTGCGACTTCTTCAATAGAGAAACCAGCCTCAAATAAACGACTTGCACCCTCTCTGCGTAGGTCGTGATAGCGAAGATCTTCAATGCCTAGCTCTTTGCAAGCTTCACGAAAACCATGTGATATGCCTGAGGGTTTATAGGGAAATATCAACCCAGTTTCAGATTTGGGTTGCCTTTGCACGATATCCCACGCCTCCCCAAGTAAAGGTACAAGCATGTGATTCCCTGTTTTTTTTCGGGGGTCTTTTCTGTCCCTGACAAGTACCGCTCTTTGTTTTTCGTCGATATCACCCCACCTGATTCTGCACACCTCACCAATGCGCATACAAGAAAGTATTGAGAAATTTAAGATATCTTCGTAAGGAATATTGCTTGTCCAATGATTCCCTTTTCTACGTAGCACCTCCATTATTCT
>NZ_CAWNQF010000021.1:0-890 GCF_963876465.1 Xenorhabdus sp. KK7.4 | reverse complement strand
TCACTAGAATGCAAATGTCAGATTGCGATGCGCCTGTTAGGGCGCGGCAGGTAAGAGAGCCTTATAGGCGCATATGAAAAACCCCCGGCTATGCCGGGGGATACTTATTAATTAGCCAGTTTAAGATGCATTAGCTTCTTAAACATAAAACCACCCGCTATGCGGGTGGAGTTCAAGGGTTATACCAAGAAAAACACCTTTCCGTTACGATATAGATGTTCAAGCTAATATCCGTAACTTAAATAAGGAAAGGTGTTTATGGGCATTAAAGCACAAAGCTCAGCGCATACAAAGTGGCTGTGTAAATACCATATCGTCTTTTCGCTAAAATATAGACGAAAAATCATCTTCAATTGCAAGTACAAAGGAGTTGAAATAATCGAAGGGCATTTAATGCCAGATCATGTTCATATGCTCGTGAGTATCCCCCCGAAAATAAGTGTTTCCAGTTTTATGGGATATTTAAAAGGTAAAAGCTCGTTGATGATATTTGATAAATATGCCAATTTAAAATACAAATTTGGCAACCGGAAGTTTTGGTCGGAAGAGTACTACGTCAGCACAGTGGGGCTGAATGAAGCCACAATCCGTAAATATATCAGAGAGCAAGAAAAGTCAGATTTACTTCAGGATAAATTAAGTACACGAGAGTATAACGACCCCTTTAAGGGGTGAGCCAAAGAAGCAAAGACACTGAGCTTGAACGAAGAGAAAGCCGCGTCATTTAGGCGCAGTCGGTAACATGCCCTTATAGAGCTAGAGCAAACCACCCGCTATACGGGTGGTTCTGATTGTATATAGAAAACCCCCTGCTAGGCAGGGGGTTCCGTAGAGCTTTCAGCGATGAGGCAGCTATAAAAACCCCTTTTGATTTGTTAAAACACCTTGCG
>NZ_CAWNQF010000020.1:0-897 GCF_963876465.1 Xenorhabdus sp. KK7.4 | reverse complement strand
TGAAACGACAATATTCCAGCAACTCGCGAGCAATGACTTCCCCTTCACGGTCGGCATCGGTGGCAATAATGACCTCATCAACCTGTTTCAATAACTGCCGGATCACGGCAAATTGGTCAGCGGCCTCTTTTTTTACCGTCCATTGCCATTGAGCGGGCAGCACCGGCAGCACCTCCATCCGCCACGGCGGGCCGAATTGTTCACCATACTGTTCGGGTGCAGCCACCTCCAGCAAATGTCCGATGGCCCAGGTGACAATGATACGGGTACTGAAGAGAAATCCCTGCCCGCGCTGTTTCACGCCCAGAACGTTAGCAATGTCTCTGGTCTGAGAGGGCTTTTCACATAAATAAAGCTGCATCTTTTCCCCTCCGTTAATCGTGTTCGATGGAACGTAACGGGGAGGCGAACGCGGAACGCTGCCTGCCCGACAGAATATCGGGATGCGGTTCACCCAACAGTTTAATGGCATCCAGCCCTGCGGGGGTTTTCTGTGCAATATCCTGCCGGGTGACCGCCAGTGAACGATAAGAACGCACAAAACCATAAATCTGGCGAATGGTCCGGCTGCCGTTATGCAGAAAAGCATCCCGCTCTGCCCGTGAAATCAGTCCGTAATGAAAAGCCTGAAATGTTTTCATCGCCAGCTGGTCGTAACCAACCAGCAGCCAGACACAGCGGTAACCTAATGGCGAATGACTGTAAACCCCAATATTCAACGGTTCGACAGAGGAAACAGCGGATAAGGTGATCTGCGGTGGGACGGCATTCAGGGTATCCTGCAAAATAGCCAGATTCTGCCTGAGATTGGCCGATGCGGCTTCCAACGCCTGCTCCAGCTTCACCAGCCAGACATCGGCATACGGATTATCGGCAGCGGCATCCACACTGATGTTG
>NZ_CAWNQF010000019.1:0-935 GCF_963876465.1 Xenorhabdus sp. KK7.4 | reverse complement strand
CCGCAAACATCGGTTTTGGTATCGTAGCCCATGCCACGCAAGGCGTTATTAACCGTGCTTTCACTCATGACCTTTTGTGGATCGTGATCGTTAGGGAACATGACTTCACAGTCACCGCTCAGTTCGCGTAATGATTTGAACAAAATGACAGCCTGACGACTCAAAGGGACAATATGCTCCGTTTTCATTTTCATGCCCCGTTCGGAGAATTTAACGCCTTTAATGGCTTTTCTTGTGGCAGGGATTTTCCAGACAGCATTTTCAAGGTCGAGTTCTTCCCAGCGGGCAAATCTCAATTCACTGGAACGGACAAATGTTAATAAAGTCAGTTCCACCGCGATACGAGTGATTAAGCGTCCACGATAGCGAGAAAGTCGGCTTAAAAATTCAGGTAAACGTTCGTGGGGAAGGGCGGGGTGATGTTTAGATTTAACAGTGGAAAGTGCGCCAGCCATATCATTAGCCGGATTGGAATCAAGGATATCATTCTGAACGGCATAACGCATGATGGAATTGACACGTTGCTGTAATCGCTGAGCAATATCATGTTTTCCATCAGCATCAACGGTTTTGATCGGCGCTAAAAGTTGACTTGTCCGTAAAGTGGAAATATCAAGCCTGCCAATATGTGGGAAAATATAATGTTCAAGGCTGCGTAGAATGCGGTTGCCGTGATCTTCGCTCCAACGTTTATTGCTGGCGTGCCAGTCACGGGCGACTTTTTCAAAGGTATGTTTTCCTTTTACTCCAGCATGTGCGTCTTTTTTCTCGGCTTTGGGATCAATACCTTGAGCAATTAGCTTTTTTGCTTCATCTCGTTTGGTGCGAGCATCAGCTAAAGAGATGGCAGGATAGACACCGAAAGCCAGTCGGTCTTCTTTTTTATCGGTGGGGCGGTAGTACTTCATACGCCAGTACTTCGAGCCGCGTGTCGT
>NZ_CAWNQF010000018.1:0-956 GCF_963876465.1 Xenorhabdus sp. KK7.4 | reverse complement strand
TTTTTTCACATATCCTGCGACCGGATACCGAATGGAGTTATCGCAAGGTCACACGGGGTTTTATCCGGTTTATGGGAGAAGCCGCATCACCGGCACAGGTTATTCACCGGGATGTGTTGCGATGGCGGCGCCACCTCCTAGTGGAAAAAAAGCAGTCAAGCCATACCTGGAATAATAAGGTGGCTCATCTGCGGGCGATTTTTAATTTCGGTATGGAGCGAAAACTGCTGCCTCACACCGAAAACCCGTTTAACAACGCCGTGACTAAAAAAGAGAAGAAAAAGAAGAAGATTTTGAGTCAATCGCAGATAAACCGCATTAATCTGTTGATGGACAAGTTTGCTGAGGAAGAAAGAGTCGAGATGCCCCCACGGGGAGAGCGTTGTGCCCTGTATCCGACCTGGTATTGGTCAACAGTACTGGCGACATTGCGTTTTACAGGAATGCGTCAGAACCAGTTACTGCACCTACGGCTGCGGGATATTAATCTGGACAGCAATTATATTGAACTGGGGCTGGAAGGCAGTAAAAACCACAGTGAATGGGAAATACCGATCATTCCGCCGCTTAAACGCCGGCTGACAAAATTAGTGGCAAGGGCAGTTGCTGCCGGTGCGAAAGCCCACGATCCGATTTTCGATCTCAGCCGGTTGAGTGTCCCGCACCCAAGCCAGCTTTCCCGTTACCAATACGATATCAACCGGGAAAAACAACAGCTCCGTTCTTTCTTTCGCCGGCTGTCCAAAGAGTGTGATTTTGCGGTCTCGCCTCACCGTTTTCGTCATACGTTGGCGACGACCCTGATGAAATCGCCGGATCGTAATCTGCCGCTGGTGAAACGCTTACTGGGGCACCGTAATGTGGCGACCACGATGGAATACATTGATCTTGATATGGAAGTGACGGGCAAAGCGCTGGAGCGGGAACTGGGGTTGTATACTGATTTTGTTGATGAG
>NZ_CAWNQF010000017.1:0-973 GCF_963876465.1 Xenorhabdus sp. KK7.4 | reverse complement strand
TAACTACCATGTTGATGTTGTCACCTGGCATTACCATCTCAACGCCTTCTGGCAGTTCGATAGTACCGGTTACGTCAGTTGTACGGAAGTAGAACTGTGGACGGTAACCTTTGAAGAATGGAGTATGACGGCCACCTTCATCTTTGCTCAGGATATATACTTCAGATTCGAAAGTAGTGTGTGGCTTGATTGAACCTGGTTTAGCCAGAACCTGACCACGTTCGATTTCGTCACGCTTAGTACCACGCAGCAGAACACCAACGTTCTCACCCGCACGGCCTTCGTCCAGCAGTTTGCGGAACATTTCAACGCCAGTACAAGTTGTTTTCGCAGTATCTTTGATACCAACGATTTCAACTTCGTCACCAACTTTAACGATACCACGCTCAACACGACCCGTTACAACAGTACCACGGCCGGAGATGGAGAATACGTCTTCGATTGGCAGCAGGAATGGCTTGTCAATGTCACGCTCTGGTTCTGGGATGTAAGTATCCAGCGCTTCAGCCAGTTCAACAACTTTCGCTTCCCACTCTGCGTCGCCTTCCAGCGCTTTCAGAGCAGAACCACGGATGATTGGCGTGTCGTCGCCTGGGAAGTCGTACTGAGACAGCAGCTCACGCACTTCCATTTCAACCAGTTCCAGCAGCTCTTCGTCATCAACCATGTCACATTTGTTCAGGAACACGATGATGTAAGGAACGCCTACCTGACGACCCAGCAGGATGTGCTCACGAGTCTGTGGCATTGGGCCATCAGTCGCAGCAACAACCAGAATTGCACCGTCCATCTGAGCAGCACCGGTGATCATGTTTTTCACATAGTCGGCGTGGCCTGGGCAGTCAACGTGCGCGTAGTGGCGAGTTGGGGTATCGTACTCTACGTGAGAAGTAGAGATGGTGATACCACGTGCTTTTTCTTCTGGTGCGTTATCGATCTGATCGAATGCACGTGCGTTACCGCCGTAGGTTTT
>NZ_CAWNQF010000016.1:0-993 GCF_963876465.1 Xenorhabdus sp. KK7.4 | reverse complement strand
TAACCTGAATTCTGGATAAGAAATTGACGAGAGGCCTGTTCCACGAGCAAAGTTTTGGTGAAAGCCTAAAACGACTCCGGGGAGGAACAGGCCATGGACAAGTTAGTTGAAATTTTCTGCGATGTCGACGACTTTTGCCGTCTTTTCATCCCACAGTGGGAGCAGTTTTGTCTCGATAACGGATACCGCCTGCGCCGTAGACAAGGCCACATGTATCCCAGTGAAATCATGACAGTTTTAATCCTCTTTCAGCGGTCGCATTACCGTGATTTTAAAAATTTTTATTTGGAGCATATCTGGCAATACCACCACCGCGACTTCCCCTCCTTGCTCAGTTATACCCGTTTTATCAGCGTTGCCCCGTCCGTTTTGGTACCTTTATCCAGTTATCTGACTCAATTAAAAGGAAAACCGACAGGCATTGCTTTTATCGATTCCACGAGTTTGCGCGTTTGTCATAACATCCGTATTCCTCGTCATAAGGTCTTTCAGGGCATAGCGCAACGCGGAAAAACCTCAATGGGATGGTTCTATGGGTTCAAATTACACCTGATTATTAACCATCTGGGCGAAATTTTAGCGCTTAAAGTGACCCCGGGTAATGTGGATGATAGGGAGCCTGTACGCGAATTATCAAAAGATCTCACGGGTTCTCTTTACGGCGACAAAGGATATCTGAGTCAGGAATTGGCGGATGATTTAGCTAAAATGGATATCACCTTTATCACGAAAAAGCGCCGCAACATGAAAGCGCTTGCACTGGCTGAGTGGGATAAGGTTATGCTTAAAAAGCGTTTTATCATTGAAACGATTAATGGACAATTAAAAAACGGCTCTCAATTAGAACATTCTCGTCACCGAAGTATAACCGGTTTTTTGTTAACGATTTTAACGGGATTGATTGCTTACTGCCTTAAAGAGAAAAAGCCATCACTGAAAATTTTCTACTCAGAAGAAGATATTTCAGCAATAGCTTAAGCGGAATTGGGGTTA
>NZ_CAWNQF010000015.1:0-1004 GCF_963876465.1 Xenorhabdus sp. KK7.4 | reverse complement strand
GTCTGGTTAGCCCGGATAGCCTGAATGGTAATGCGATGGCGAAGTCGGCCAATATCCATAGTCACCTCACAGACGGTAGCGTTTATAGGGTTGCAGCAGTGCCTTAACGGCAAACGGGAGGGTTGCCGCCGACTGCCCCACCACCACGGCAGTCCGGTTCTCATACCAATGCCCGATCAGCAGCAACAGGGCCTGAATCACCGCTTCGTTTAAGACCAGCGCATTATCATCAATGACCTCCGGCGGCGCGGTCTTTTCTGTTGCGGGTTCCGGGGATAACCCCTGCGGAATATGCAGCGTTTTTCTGTCGGTATAGTTCAGGGCATAGTGAATGGCGGCGTTTTCGTATTGCTCGAGCAAGGCATCATCCTGTGATGAATCCAGCCGGCAATGATCTTTAATCATGGAAAGGGGTATCATCCGTCACCTGTCATCAAAAAGGCGGCCAGTGACCGCCGTGAGTAATGTGATTAACCTTTGGGGGCTACCGAAGCGGTAAAATCACCGTAAATAAAGGCTTCCGGGCGTTTGACGGCGAGTGCCAGACGTTCTTCACAACGAATGGAGATCATGTTCTTGCCGAAGTCGTCTTCGTTCTCACTGGAGATAACGACGTTCATTTGTTCCCGGTCAAAAATCTGAGCGGCAGAATCAAACGCACCGACCAGAAATTTACCCCGGAAGGCCGCGACATCGGTCGCAATCACCGGCAGACCCCATAACGTCGGGGTGGTATAGCCTTGCGGATTGGACAACAAATAACGCCCGAGACTGTCCTTAATCAGCTCCACTGTCGCCCAGTCAACAAAGTGGGTCACAATCGCCGACGGAGGCAGCAACGCTAATTGCGCCTGCAACATCGCCAGCCGGATATCATCAATGGCGGTCGCTTTCTCCACCTTGATTTCCGCCTTGTACTGACTGGCCTGCGGCACAATGCCTTTGATATTGCCGTTCGCCCCGTCACCGAACAGGATCTGCTGCTCTTCCACAAATTTCAGGCC
>NZ_CAWNQF010000014.1:0-1005 GCF_963876465.1 Xenorhabdus sp. KK7.4 | reverse complement strand
CTGGACTTGGCTTTGAAATTGGATCGGTAGCTAAGACCAATTGATCATAAGTACATCGTACTGAGACCAAAAGGTGATCAAGGGTTTTTACACAGTCTGTACCAATAGCGGGTACAACCGCCTTCCGCGTCCAGATAGGTGGTGACTTTATTGACATCATCATACAAAAAACGATCCTGCCAGTAGCCTTGTGGAGTGCTGACCGAGACTACCCGCCCACGGTTGTCATACTCCATCGACATATCCGTTGAATCCGTGTCATGCCAGCGGGGCATCGCGCCACGAGGATCGTACTCGTGCCACAGGTGACTGAACTGAAACGAATGGCATTCTGCCAGATAATGTTGAGCGTTGTACTGACAGGTGACCAGTGTCTGGCGCAGTGATTCAGTCCGGTATTCTACTGAAGCCAGCCGGTTCTGGTCGTAGTCCAGTAACAGGCGATAACCATCGGAATGGATAATCTGTGACAGCCGGTATTGTTGCTCCCCGAAGGGGTCATCATAATGGAAGGTGATGTGGTTATGGTGACGGTCACGGATCGCAGACAATAACCGTTTATCGCCTGCCGGCTGTTCAAAACTCCGCGTTAATTGGGTCTGACGATCAAACAGATGCAACCCGCCCGTTAAAGAGCCAAACAGCAGATAATGCCCGGCATGCAGGTTAACCGAGAATACGTTTTCATCCGGCGTATGGAAGGTATAAACCACCCCATCCGCATCGGTAAAATGGGTGGCTTCTCCCTCCCGTTTCAGGTGTTGTGACCAGTCATCAGACCATTTAGGACCGAACAGGCCGGCAAAATTTTCGGTTGAACGGTAAGTGCGGGTCAGTGACAGCGGCAGGGTGCCGGGCAGGGAGAGCATCGGCCACTGTTGCAGAAAATCCCCGGTGGCCATGTCGACCGGGTCACTACAGGTATCGTTGTCGTTCGGCTTTTTACTTTTTTTCTGCGTGGAGGCTTTCGGCTTATCCGATTTTGTGACGCCTTTTTTATTGCGT
>NZ_CAWNQF010000013.1:0-148422 GCF_963876465.1 Xenorhabdus sp. KK7.4 | reverse complement strand
GGAAAAACCGATGCCAAAGCCGATATCCGCTGAATTCAGCGGGCTGTATGCCAGCGCCAGGGTCAGCTCCGGCCCCAGTTGGTTATTGCCGATAAGGTGCGCCACCGGCATCACATAATTAAACAGCCCCGTGCGCGGATCGACACGGCCTGCGGCGGTGCTCTGAAAATTCCCGGCCTGAGAAAAAAAGTCAGTGCTCATCTTTATCACCTTATTAAAATTAGGACGTAAATAGTGTCCCATCTGGCATATATTAAATTACCGGCAGTGACAGAAATAAAAAATATTTTGGAAAACCATAAAATAATATTCAAATAGTCAGTCTCGACTAAAATATAAATATTATTTTTAATGTCTCCATTATATATCCTCACTAATTTATAAAATAAAACACATATCATTCAGCCTTCCTGAAAATGAAACTTATCAGCATTATTCATAATGATTTTTATAAAGACCGATTCATTACCATAGATATCATGGAATTTAAACTGTGGAACCTGATTAGGTTTATCATTCCAAAAATGACTATCATCAGGAAATATACCGTCACGTTTAGAAAGTGGACTTTCAAAATAGAGGCGACTCATGCTAACGACATCTGTACGTGGTGTTGTTACTATCTTAACTTGTGGGGTTGCTTCATAACGTATTGTTATATCTCTTTTATCTTTTTCAACCATGTTATACGACGCTCCTGCATTTTTCTCTTCTTCTTTATACCTCCCCCAAATAAACCAAAGAAAAAGATCATTGTCTCTTGTATGATGAGTAAATCTTAGATAATCATATCTATTAGGATTTTCATCATTTTTTGTATGTTGGACATAAACATCTTTCACTTCATATCCACTCAAAGGAAAAATATAATAATTATTTTGAATCCAATCATGATATGAAAAAGTTGGTGGATGAGTTTCATCCCCGAATATACTATGTGTAGTTTCAGTTGATTTAAATTCATATTTCCCGCTAGTAAAATTTTCTATAAATTTAAAATCTATATTTTCAGGGTGATAAACAATTGCTCGACGACCGTGAACATCAATATACGATCCGTCTGCAGTGACATTATGATATGATAAATATTCTTTCCCACACAATGTAATTTTCGCGATGATTTCCTTAGTTTCCTCTTTTTTTGTTTTCAACCAATAAACTTTTCGCTGAGATCCATCATCCTTGGTGGTGTCTCTTCCAGATGATAAATTTATGTCCCTGGTTACATCACCACGTGGATACGTGTGAGAGTAATCGTTTTCATCAGAGCTGTATGTCCAATCACCCGTTAATTTTTCGTGCGTTACTATATCAAGTAACTCAATGCTATCTAATTGTTCAGGAGATAAAGTTACTTTATCCAAGTGAACATTCGCAGCGAGTATATCAATAGCGATACCAATTTGCATATTTCCATTAGCAAATAGCTCACCTTCCCTTTTTCCATCAAGTAATATAAGAGTGAAAGTGGGTAGACCGGTTATTATCAAATCATTATTTTGTTTTAAATTCATTATAATCACCCTCTAAAAAGAAAGAATAAAAATAATCATCATTTTAATGAAGTATTTATTTTTATCATTACAAAAAAACATAAATCCATTGAGTATAACCCCACAGAAACATAACCCACATAATTATTAATATAAAAACCATTCAATATCATATAGATTAACTACATTTAAAAATGGTGAGCATCACGATTTACACTAAACATATATAAAATACTAGACCCAACACTAAGATATTTCCAGAATAAACCCATAAATAAAATCACATTAGTTAAAAAAATTAAAATAACTAACTTATATTAAAATAAAAATAAAAATTTTTTATTATTTAACAGTATGAATTTTATAAAACCATTTAATAATGAAAGATTATTAACATGTTTATTATCTTTCATATTGTCTCTTTGTTAATTTCGTTCACTTCAATCAAACATGCTGCGTCTATTCTCATGAAAAATAAGTAAGAGGCTTCTGCCTCTCACCGGAAACCAGCCTTTGGCTGAGTAAATTCATTGGGTATAAAACAACATCAAATCAGTCTGTCTTTGCCGATGGTTGTATCTGACCAAGCGGCGACAATCGCGGATCAACCCTACCTGCCGCCGCACTTTGAAAATTAGTAGCCTGAGAAAAAAAGTCAGTGCTCATCTTTATCACCTTATTAAAATTAGGACGTAAATAGTGTCCCATCTGGCATATATTAAATTACCGGCAGTGACAGAAATAAAAAATATTTTGGAAAGCCATAAAATAATATTCAAATAGTCAGTCTCGACTAAAATATAAATATTATTTTTAACATCTACATTATATACCCTTACTTATTTATGAAATATATATCATTCAGCGTCCCGAAAATGAAAATTATCAGCATCATCCATAATAATTTCTAACAAGACGGATTCATTACCATAGACATCATGGAATTTGAATTTTGGAATATAGTCATTTTTATCTTCCCAAAAACCATCTTCTGGATTTTCGAAATATAACCTACTCATACTAATAGCCTTCTTTTCGTGGGGTTTTGTTACTATACGTACTTGCGGAGTAGCTTCGTTTAATACTGAGAAATACTGGCAATACTGATATTCCCATCTTCGATATTCAGCTCCAGCGATTTTCTTATCTTGATATAATCCCCAAAGAAACCAAAGGTAAAAGTGGTTAGCTCTTGTGTGGTGGGTGAATCTTAGGTAATCATACATGAGAGGATTATTATCGTTTATGGTATTGTGAATCTCCACATCCTGCACATCAACCTTTTGACCATTATTAATAGGATATATATAATAATTATTTTTAATCCATTCAAAGTATTTATAACTAGGCGATTGAGGGACATCATCACCATCAATATAATGGTTAATAACAGTCGTTTTATATTCATATTTGCCACTGTCTATTCTGAGTGCAACCTCATGACCAAGATCACTAAGATCACTAGAATCGTAAACAATTGCTCGACGACCGTGAACATCAATATGCGATCCGTCTGCAGTGACATTATGATATGATAAATATTCTTTCCCACACAATGTAATTTTCGCGATGATTTCCTTAGTTTCCTCTTTTTTTGTTGTCAACCAATAAACTTTTCGCTGAGATCCATCATCGTTGGTGGTGTCTCTTCCAGATGATAAATTTATGCCCCTGGTTACATCACCTCGTGGATACGTGTGAGAGTAATCGTTTTCATCAGAGCTGTATGTCCAATCACCAGTTAATTTTTCGTGCGTTACTATATCAACTAACTCAATGCTATCTAATTGTTCAGGAGATAAAGTTACTTTATCCAAGTGAACATTCGCAGCGAGTATATCAATAGCGATACCAAGTTGCATATTTCCATTAGCAAATAGCTCACCTTCCCTTTTTCCATCAAGTAATATAAGAGTGAAAGTGGGTAGACTGGTTATTATTAAATCATTATTTTGTTTTAAATTCATTATAATCACCCTCTAAAAAGAAAGAATAAAAATAATCATCATTTTAATGAGGTGTTTATTTTTATCATTACAAAAAAACATAAATCCATTGAGTATAATCCCACAGAAATATAACCCACATAATTATTAATATAAAAACCATTCAATATCATATAGATTAACTACATTTAAAAATGGTGAGCGTCACGATTTACACTAAACATATATAAAATACTAGACCCAACACTAAGATATTTCCAGAATAAACCCATAAATAAAATCACATTAGTTAAAAAAATTAAAATGACTAATTTATATTAAAATAAAAATAAAAATAAAAATTTTTTATTATTTAACAGTATGAATTTTATAAAACCATTTAATAATGAAAGATAATTAACATGTTTATTATCTTTCATATTGTCTCTTTGTTAATTTCGTTCACTTCAATCAAACATGCTGCGTCTATTCTCATGAAAAATAAGTGAGAGGCTTCTGCCTCTCACCGGAAACCAGCCTTTAGCTGAGTAAATTCATTGGGTATAAAACAACATCAAATCAGTCTGTCTTTGCCAATTGTTGTATCTGACCAAGCGGCGACAATCGCGGATTTTGTCTGGTTATCAAGAGAATCCATAAAACCACTGTCTCCGACTGTTGGAGCAAATCCACTCATGGCTTGCACCAGTGAATCTACCGCATGAGTTGATAGCGCGGTGAACTCACGTTCTCCTCTCGCATCTTTATCCCCTATCCGGGTGATAATATCCGCCTGATTACCATTGAAGTAATCATTGAAAGTGACCGAACCGGTGGCTTCAAACTGCCCCTGAGCAGAGGTATCGGTGACATGACGGGCTGTCAGCAGTACCAAATCATAGCCGCTGCGCTGGAACCACAGGTTCTGCCAGTTCAGGTTATTGAAGATAATTTTGTCGCTGGATTTGATATCTTCAACGAGGTTATCAATCACATCACCACTGACGACAAAACTATTCACACCTGTCCCCCCCGTAAAGCGGTTCTGATATCCCCCCAGTACCAACAAATCATCACCGTCACCGCCATTGAGCTGGCTGAATTTGGAAACCACATCGGCGATCAGGTGATCATTTCCTTCTCCGCCATTGATCAGGGCGTGATAACCCATCAGTTTGATGGAATCATTGCCTTCATTACCTTCAATCCGGTTCTCATTACCGAATACAGTGGCAAAATCATTGCCTTCTGCGAGTGCCACCTGATTGTTGTTACCGATGGCAACGACGTAATCCTGCCCTTCCCCGCTATCGATACTGTTAAAGTTACCGGAGGCCACGATATAGTCACGTCCTTCTCCCCCTTCAATGACTCCGCCTTCACCAAAGGCAAAGACCTGATCGTTACCCTTGCCCATATAGGCGTAGTTAATACGGCCAGCCAACACGGCAACATCATCTCCGGCTCCGCCGAACATCATGTTTTCCCGTCCCATCAGAACGCCCATGTCATTACCTTCACCGCCGGTGAAAACATTTGAAGTACCGAGCGAGTAAAACGCATCGTCACCACGGCCTCCCCAGAAGTTGTTGTTATCGCCCAGATAAGCGCCCATATCTTTACCGTCACCACCCCAGTTAAAGTTATAGTTACCCAGAGAAACGTGAATATCACCGTCACCTTGCAGATGACCGCTGTTACGCAGGAAATCAAAGGTCTTGTCCTGCATATTCAGTAAATCTGCGGTCAGGTTCTGTTTCAGGCTGGTGACCAGATTTTGCATGTCCTGCTGTTTTTTCTGGCTGAACAAGGTTGCAAACAGGTTTGGCAGATTAAATGAGTTAAAACCGGCTGTGCGTTCTGGCTGTACATTGTCTCCGGGCTGTTCTTCAGCCTGTTTTGGCTGGTCATTAACAGGGGCTTTCGTTTTCAGCCCGTGATTTTCAAGGAAAGAATTCAGGGCATCAGTATCTGCCGCCGAATGCTCTTTGATGTAATCTTTCAGGGTTTGCGGATCAATAAGCGCCTTTAACTGATCACTGCTAAAGCCGCTGATGACCTCCAGCATCTCCTGTATAACCGCAACGCCATCCACAGGCTGACCGTTTCGGGAGATAATGTGGCCTTCCGCGGTGTAATCCACATTAAAGATTTCGCCTAAAGTGGTATCTGCATCAACACGGGCAAGGCTCCGCAACAGTTTATTTTTTAGCTGGCGCGGTAAATCCAGAACACTATAAGTGAATGTCGTTCTCGCCAGCCCTGTTGTTGTGTACTGCTGGGTCATCAGGCCAAACAGTGACCCCAGATTAATATCCAGCAGCGACTGAATATTGTCACCGAACATAAAATTCCAGCTACCGGTTGTCACCTGAATATCCGCACCGCGCCCGCCAACAGCAAAGTTAAAGGCGAGTTTTTCATTGGCCTGTCGGAATCGGTCTGCCCGGCTGAGATTACTGACTTTCGGCGCCTCTCCTCCCAGCCACTGGTTGTATTTTTTGTTCAGTGCGCTTTCGATATCGTTCTTCAGGCCACGGCCACTGCGTAATTCCTGAGAACCCATCTCAGTCAGTGAACGGTAGTCCACACTGCTGGTCAAATCCAGCCCTGACATATCCTGTAGGTATTTTTTCACACTGGCGATTGTCCATTGCTCTTCCTGAGCGGCCAGCCAGCCCGGAGAAGAGAACGAACCGGAGATATCCTGCAAAACGCCTGACATACGGGATACGCCGTCAAACGGGTTAAGCATTGGCGGTGTCGGAATAGATTTATCCATCATGACAATCAGATCGTTACTGCGTCCCTGATTAAAGCTGATGTTCCGGTTGCCGATGAACAACTGTGCGCCTTCCAGTGCCTGATAACCGGCAATATTCACGCTGTGTTTGCTGTCACCGTCTCCCAGATGAACCATGACGTTATTATCGCCAAACGCCAGAGACTTAAAGCCTCCCGTTCCTAATTTAAGGCCGACATTTGTGGTTCCCCAGTTAATGGAGGTAAATTCTCCGTCACCAATTTGCAGCTGCACATTGCCGGAATAACTGAGTTGATTGTTTTTTGATGGTCTGCTCGCATCATCGTTATTCTGAACAAGACGTTTACGTGATGAGTGAAAGGTTTCTCTGTTATCGGCAATCGCGCCGGTGGCGGCTGTACTGGTGTTTCGGCTGCCGATACGCGCAAGTACAATGTCACTTTCAGAGATACCATGACGTACCCGTTCTGAGCGGGTTTCCAGTTCATCGTTAGCATTCCAGTTCAGAACCGTTTTATTGTCATGCAGCTTATGCACCCACTGTTCCTGTGCATCTCTTCGGGTATATTTACGCCCCGTATTATCCACGGCAATATTACTACTGCGTGCAGAGACTGAAGCACGGATACCCTGCTGTTTAAGTTCAGTCATAAAATGGCGGGCAAAGCCATCGCGCTTATCATCACTGATCAGAGAGCATCCCACCAGGCTGATATGCTCCGGTGTTCCGCCATAGCGGAAATCACGGCTGAACTGTTTTAAATTGATCGCTAATTCAGCCGCATTATAGCCCCCCATGCGGGTATGATTTAATTCAGTAATTTCACGCCCGTGACCGATAATCTGCCAGCGTAGTTTACCTGTCAGTCTGGCTGGATCACCGTATACCACCCGATATTGGCCATTTGAGTCAAACTGAACAACGATACTGGAATCAGGGTGTTTCCCTGCCAGATTGGCAGCAGCTCTGGCAACAACCGGGTCATTCTCAGTCTGGATAATGATCTGGCTGTCAAAACGGCTGGAGCCGCTTTCCGGTTGCGGTGTAACGGTAATGTCTTCCCACGAAGCAACATTTTGATTATGTAGCGGGCGCTCTGTGCCTAAAGCATTTTTCATGGGGGAGCCATCAAAAATTTCCATTGCCAGAATATCTCTCAGGTTCATTTTGTCATCAATGACCGGACGATAAGAAGCCAGCGCCCGTCCATCCACAACAATCACCTGATTGAAAAAGCTTTCCTGATGCTCATTTTTGGGCATACCGTAGTATTGCGCCATATTCATGCCAGAACGGCTAAAGAAACGCTTAACATAAGCACTGAATTTCTCTGCCGAGGAGAATTCCACAATACCGACATTAGGATCATAGAACCCATACATCCGCGTTCCGCTGTTGTCTTTTGACCACGCCGCCATAGCATGATCCGAGGTATTCAGCTCAAGTAAAATCGCCCGGCCATCCGCATTGGATACCGTAATTTCGTCGATGACATCCTTCACGGTTAATGCCTGATTACCACTCAGTTTTTTCTTCCATGCCCTGAACGTATTATCAAACATCGGTGCGCGGATATAGAGTGCAGAGAGTGCACCGAGTAATTTACTGGCGTTAGCTTTTTCCGATTCAGCGTACAGCTCCGGATGGCTGAGGACAGAAGCCGCAGAGTAGAGTTTTTTCAGAAAATCATTGCTGACGTTATCCTGCCCGTCATTCTCAAGATGTTTTGCCAGCAGAACCAGTTCTGACAGCGGCATGCAACGCCCGCCGAAACCATCATTGGACAGATTCAGCAACATCAGTTGAGGAGCCAGATGTTCGTTTGCCTGCAAGTCCTCAGCACCGGTAGAAGCGACATCCCGGAACAGACGGCTGTGTTTTTCTATTCTTGGCCGCAAGCTGAGTTTCAGTGCCCGGTTTTCAATTTCCCAGGATAACGCACCTTTCTGCTCCGCTGTCCAATTGCCTTTCAGCAGCAGATCCACCAATTGCTTAATTCCCATATCAGCATGGAAACTCTCAACCAGATGTTCAGCCTGATTATGCCCGTAGCCTGACAGGAATTTTTTTGTCGCCCGCAGATCGTACACTCTGCCGGTTTTATCTGTATGGGACTGTAAAAACTGCATATAACGCTTCAAATCGTTCCTGATGCCTTTGATAGCAGCACTTTCCTGTTCTCGCACGTTAGTTTCAAACAAACTGCTTGCAGACAAATTGCTTTCAGACAAACTGCTTTCAAACAAGTTGGTAACGATCTTATTAGCGTACAGCTCCATCATCCGGCGGCTGGAATCATGCCCCAGATAAGTATGTTCACCAGAGATGTTATAACCGGTGCTAATGAGCTTAGTACGCAGTTTTTCGCCTTCGGTTCCCAGCCCGTCCCGGCCAGTAAGCACCATGATAGGGGTCTTTTTGCTAATACCCTGTAGGTTCTTCTCCACTGAGAATTTTCCGTTAACCGATTTTGCCAGTACAGAAACGACGCCTGTCGGATTCAGGATATTATGAGCTGTAATGGCTTTGGTCATACTGGGCATCGGTCTGTCAAACAGCAGGCCGGCAACAGGTTGCCCTCTTCGTCCAACATAACGGGCCAGATCAGCCGCAATCGGTGCCCCCATTGAATAGCCGTGAATCACAATATTTTCAGGTTTAATACCACGATTGTTGACCAGATAACGGAACATGGTACGCGCATCCTGATACAGGCCGTTTTCACTGGGGCGACCATCACTGGTACCGTAACCGCGCATACTGACAGCAAGCATATCAACACCCTGCTGCTGATAATGTGTCTGGATTTTACTGGCCTGTTCTTCTGCGGAAGAACCTGAACCATGAATAAACAGCACGACCTTGTCTGACGGCTCCACAGCACTCAGATGGTAATAACCTTCCAGACGCCCCGCCTCACCACGCAACGTGATTTTTTCTGCCATCTTTCGCTCAATTGCCCGGCTAAGCCCTATTTGCACTGCTTTACCGATACGCCGGCGATCATCTCTCATCCCGTACAGCTCATTATTCATAAAGCGAGCCAGCGGGTTACGTGGCTCACTGTCACGTAATGGTGAACCATCATTTTCAATCGCCACTTTTTCCAGTATCTCTTCATAAAGATCATCCGGCTGGTCCAGGATCCGTCCCACACCATCACTATTCAAACGACGATATTTATTTTTGACCCGCTCAGCCTGTGTCGCCTTCTGCAATGCCTGACCAAATTGAAAGAGATCGTTAGGTTTCCAGATACCATATCCGGGACGCCACGCATGACCGAGAACGTTTTCTGCGCCGCCGGCTTTCAGAACACGGGCAACAACCGTTGAGCAGTTTTTGGCGAAAAGTTGGTAGCGCGCATCCGGGTCTGTGCTGATTTTTTCCCACTCAGCCTGCATTGCCGCTACATCAAGGCCTTCCAGATTGATGCGGAATACCCGTCCCTGATCGGCTTTGCCATCTTTAAAAGCGTTAATGTCAGCTAATTCTCGCTCAGCGAACTGGCGCGTCACATTGCCAATTAAATGCTCCATGCGTTTAGAATTCTGCAATTCTGCTGCCATACGCAGTACTTCGGCAAAACGCTGAGCCACTTCCTGCATATCCATATTGTCATCCCGCCATTGAGCAAGGAATGGCTGATAAATATGAGGCGGTATCTCAGCCGATTTAAGCATCTCAGGATTAGCCAGTGCAGCCATCGCGAAACTTTCACTGACATCCTTAAACTTGGCATCCACGCCTTTTACGGCTCTCAGTTTTTCAACGAATTCTTTCAGTTCACCTGAGCCATCAACCAGACCAAAATCATCATCTTCTTCGGAGGCAACGTCATATCTCAAAGCCGGATTCTGATGAGCGGGCATACTGAGGTCACGCCAGCGGATCCGAAAATCAGACTGACTATTATTTGTCTCCATCAGCTCCTGTAAATTAAGGGATTTGCTGCCTGCCGGCCACCAGCTCACATAGTTCATGTCATTGAAATCCCTGACTTCTTCAGGGCTGACTTTCACACGCCCGTGACCAATTTGCAGCGCAGCATGTCCCACGCTACTGTGATCACTCGGTTTCCAGATATAAAGGGTGGCGCTGACCGGCGATAAATGACGCTCAATTTCCCGATGGACTTTTTTGAGGCCTGAAATATCGATCCCGATACCATCTTTTGCCAGATCACTGGCTTTCAGTTTGGAGAAGATGGCATTGGTGACGTCCTGCCCATATTCTCTGGTAACGGCCTCCATAACCAGTCTGACTCCCTTGCCCGCGGTGTCTTTGGCTATCTTCACACTGAATCGGCCCTGCGTGACGAAATCACCCTGCGTATCAATATAGAGGTGTTTGGAATCACTGAGCTTAGAGTTGGAGAGTTTGTTGTACAGTTCGCTGAAGCTGCCTTCACCTGAACTTCTCAGTGTCGGCTCCGCCAGAGTCATGGATTCAGAAAGGCGCCCATAAACCTGGGATAACAGCTGTTGCATCGCCGGAGTCCGTTTTGAATCCGCGTGCCCAAGCACATAGCCTTCAACCTGCTGGCAGAGGTAAGTTAATTTTTCGATGGCATCCAGTGAATAATCCCGGTCTTCCATCAGTGCCTGCTCATAACGTTGCAGCGCATCAATGACGTTACGGTAACTTTCCCCCATTGGCTTACCTTTTATGTAAGCCTTTTGTTGCAATTCATCGACTGACATCAATTCAGCAGAGGGACGGTAACTCCAGCGACCGTTAATTTTTTCAGCCAAAATCTGCGTACGCCGTTGATCATAAGAAACGATATTATTTTCGATGAAATGCAGTTCTTTGGGGAACTGATCATAACTCTCATAATTAGCCAGAATGAATTGTTCAATGACTTTAAGCTGTGCCGGATCTTTCGGGTTTTCCACCTTAATCATCTTAATCGGAGAATGACGATTTTCCGGCCATGAATGCACTTCAAAAGTATTATCTGCCCCTTCACGGATGAGAATATTCAGTTCAGAACGCAGCCGATAAAACGGCAGTGCTTTATTCAGCATACTATCAATAGCACCCAGCCTGACGTTCAAATCAACTAATGTATCCGGCTGATAATGATCGGCATTTATCTCCCGATATTTTTGTTGCTCAACCGGATTCAGGGCATCGAAACGTACTTTCATGCCAATATCATTATCGTTCAGCCGGCTGCCTATCTGTTTCAATGGCAGATGTTTATATTCGGCAGCGGGTTTATCCAGTAAACGGATCTCACCGACCATCCCTTCACGCTGTAATTGGCGGAGTACCGGTAATTCAAGGTTCCAGAAGGTGCTGCCCAACAATAGGCCACCTTCTGCTATCACATAGACATCCCCGCGGGCTTTAGTTGCATATACTGAACTCCAAAGCCCCATATTGCTCCGGACAGAGGCCTCAATGGCTGATTGCTGCTCTTTTTGACGAATATCATGAGGGTCAAGCGAATGTGAGGCCCAATCCAACAGTCGTTCACTCAATGTGTTACTGAACGCATGCCCCGGTAAATCAGTGTCATAAACGACTTTCTTTCCATTAGGCTGGGCAGCATTCAGCAATTCACGGTATTGCTGGGAATTATTCCCCGAACGCAATGTCACCACACTCTGTTCACCGTCAGCCGGATCAAAATGGTAGCCGTACTGCTCCAGCTGAGCCATGAAACGGACACGTTTATCCCAGTCATAATCAATGGTGGATTCCACAAATAATTTTGCCAGTGAGGATACCTGAGCCTGAGGAATAGTGTGTTTAATGCTGTTGAGATAACCTTCGATATAATCGATCATCTTTTGCCGGTGACTCTCATAAAACTCGACATCAATACGGGCAATTCCCGGTACGGGGATATAATCATCAGCTGAAAAATCCATCAGGCGCTCAGTGTCACTATCCAACCAGCGATAGATATCCGCGACTTTTTGTGCCCTTGCAGTAATCGTGGATAGTGAGGCAGAATTTGACGGTATCTGTCTGTTTTGCGGTAAACCATAATCTGCAGCTAAACGCTCATTCCCCAGTGCTTCCAGCTTATCTGTCACCGCAACTGAAATATCAGGCAATGCCCTGCGCAGTGTTTCAGACGCATCAATTTCCCGACTAACTTCATCAGGAAGAGTGATATTACGGGGCGGCTCATCTGGCTGCCGGGTAGGCACAATATTTGTCTTTCTGGAAATAATGCCTGCTTTAATTTGTAAACGGTCCAGCGCCTGTTTTGCATCAGCCAGTGGCACCAGACTATCGTCTGACTCCGGGAGGTCCAGCCTGAAACGCCCCTCACCCTGCGCCGCTATATCCTGAGTAATATGGCTGCCGGTATGTTCTGCACCATTTGGTTCATAAGCCGGGCCGGATAAACCACTCCCTTTGTTTTCTCTGCGGGCGGTTTTCTGGCTGCTGTTTTTCGCTTCAATTGCAGCATCCTGCTCTGCCTGCTGGGCAGTGTTATATCCATCAGAGGCAGCCTGTGCGGCCCGTATCTTCTGTGACTGTGCCTCTTGCGACCGGAATTCTGCCCGGTTGCGGGCATCTGTAATATCCTGCTGCGCATTCCGTTGATTCTGTTCACTTCTGACAATACCCGCTTCTGACTTTTCCAGAGCTGTATCGATTTGATTCCGGTGTTGCAGAAGAGATGAATCCGAAGATTTCAGTTGCTGCTCGGCAATGTTTTTTGCTTTATCCAATTGTGACTGGAGATCATCCAACAACCTGCCCGCATAATCATGACGCCATTGTGTACCGGAATCTCCCTGATGATGCCCGTTTGGCAGATTATCGAGACTCTCTAGTGCCTTAGCTTTCGCCAGTAGATCATCAGTGATAGCCTGATCCTCTTGCCTGATGACATCACGCTGTGCCAGCCCGTTCGTATTCAGGGCATCAAGATCGGTTGCTGCCAGCTGATTCTGAGTATCCGCAATAGCCGCCAGCTGTTGATCTCTTTCCTGCATCAGTCGTTCACTGTCGGCTTCAGCATTTTCCTTATCATCCAGCACCTCACCAGCCACTGAGGTTTGTGGTGTCTGCTTCACTTTGGCACTTCCAGAACGATTTGAGCATGCAACAACGTTATCCAGAATATAACCTCGGCCATCACTTCTGCCGGTGCCGCTGAATGCCAGCCGGTTACTACCGGCCTGTGCAATGAGTACCAGCTGTTTATGCTGCCAGGCGATACTATCGTCCGAAGATGAGAAAACAACCTGACCATTCCAGAGCACTTCTATACCGTTATCATCGGTGCTGCCTGCACGCGGTGCAAAGTCAAAATCAAGGGTAATGACTTCTCCCGCTTTCAACTGGTGGAGATCCTGATAAATGGTGGTGTTGGCATGAGCATCCAGTTCAGTCACATGACTACCGTGGCCTGCGTCATCCAGCCCATAAGACGCCGCCGGATGCTGGACTTCAATCCCGTTGGTGGCTTGCCATCCCTGTGTACCGGCCTCAAAATCCCCGTTAATAATCAGGTTAGGCTTCTGATTTTTCGTGGGTTGCTCTTCCCCATTCATGATGGATTCCAGTCTGCCGACATCCGGTGTTTTCAGCTGGCTCACCGAGGCATGCAGATCAGTGGAAAGCGTGGAACTGACTTCACCGATTTCCGTCAGTTCAAAGCCTTTCAGACTGTTTATTTCCGGCAAATTGATGGCACCCCGCCCACGGTAACTGCCTGATGTATTGGCTTCATCACCCTGCACCAGAAAGTTAATTCCCTGACTGCCCATAGCTCCCAGTAACGTCTGTTTGATATTGCCGAACAGTGTCGCCAGTTTATGACTTTCCGTATTACTGGAGGCCAGCGCCAGATTGTAAAAATCCCCGTTACCTATCTGAATAGCGACGTTATTGCGGGCATAGGAAGCGTGGATATTCATCCCGTCACCAACATGAACACTGGCATTGCCGGTGCCTTTCATTACCGAGACATTCAGCCCGTCACCCACTTTGGTGCTGACATTGAGCTTACCCCAGGCCACATTGACCGAGATGCCATCGCCCACTTTGGTATTTACGTTCAAATCACCGTGGGCAGCAACCACGCTCAGGCCATTCCCCACGCTGGTTGTGATATTACTTTTACCCTTCGCTGCGGTAATCTGCATACCATCACCCACTTTGGTAACAACATTGCTTTGGCTCCACAGGGCATTAAGGCTGTCGCCCTGACCCACGTGCGTGACAATATTCGCATCGCCTTTCGCCAGTGTAACCTGACGGCCATTACCCACTTTGGTGATCACATTCGCTTTACCCCACGCGCCGGTGTAATCATCACCACGGCCTAAATGAGTCAAAATGTTAGCCGAGCCTTGTACAACACTAACCGCACGTCCATCGCCAATCTTGGTCACCAGATTGGCTTTCCCTCTGGCAAAGTTATAGTGATCCCCGGCTCCCACATGGGTCATGATATTGGCATCACCCCAGGCTGCATTGACCGCCAGACCGTCTCCCATTTTGGTCATCAGATTCAGCGTGCCTTTGGCAAAACCCACGGTATTGCCATCCCCGACATGAGTCATAATATTGCCGAACTTGGAAACAAGCAGGCCGACCGTTGTCCCGTTACCGACTTTAGTCAGGATATTCCCCTTGCCCAGCAAAACACCGGCAGTAACGCCATGACCAACATGGGTGATCACGTTGGCTTTAGCTGCGGCTAAAACCCCCATAAACTCATGTCCGACTTTCGTCACCACATTGGCTTCACCTAATGCCAGTACGCCGGTCAGCCCGCTGCCAGCGTGAGTCATCACGTTAGCCTGACCAAACATCGCTGCCAGCGTCGTACCATCCCCGACTTTGGTCATGATATTGGCATTACCGGCAAACAAACCGAGACTGGTGCCCTGACCCACATGGGTATAAATGTTAGCCTTGCCAATCATCACGGCCGCTGTCAGTTCATCACCCGCTTTGGTGAAAATATTGGTTTCCCCCACCATCGCGGCAAAAGTATTCCCGTTGCCAATATGGGTCATTACATTGCCCACACCAATCATGGCAGCAAGGCTTTCGCCATTCCCCACCTTGGTGGCAAGGTTGCCTTTCGCCACCATCAGGGCAACACTCAGGCCATCTCCTACATGGGTAAACACATTTCCCAGTGCTACCATTAGCGCCAGCGCATTACCGTTACCCACTTTGGTAAAGACATTACCGCCGCCAGCCATCATTGCGCAGACTTCACCGTCCCCGATATGGGTAAAAATATTACCGACAGCGAGCATGGCGGCAATAGTTTCCCCGTCACCCACTTTGGTAAAGACGTTACCGACAGCGCCCATCGTACCCAGTGTTCTGCCGTTACCCACATGAGTCAGGACATTGCCCAGTCCCAGCATGATGCCGGTGGTATCACCGTCACCCACTTTGGTCAGAACATTGGCACCGCCCATCATGACACCGGTTGTTTCGCCATTCCCGAGATGAGTCAGTACATTTGCACCCCCTCCCATCACAGAAAAGACCCGGCCATGACCTTTGCGGGTCAGAACATTAGCGCCACCCAAAGCGATAACCCGACTCTGGCTGTCATCGGTTTTTGGTAAATCAGACGGGGATGAATCGGAGGTAAGATGAGACGTACTGATATGGGTAATAACATTGGCGATACCGCCACCGTTGAAATTCAGATGGCCTTTTTTGCCTTTCTTGAAAATAACATTTGCCGCACCAGCGCCCCTGAATTCGGTATCACCAATTTCCGAGTTGTGCAGAATAACATTCGCAAGACCGGCCCCTTTAAAGTAAACATTGCCACGGGCCACATTGGATTTAATAACATTTCCCCCTCCCGCGCCTTCGAACCGGACATCACCGCTGCTGTCATTTTTTTTTATATCAGACGTGAATAATGCCTGTTCACGGACACTGCTCACATCAGCAATAGTTCCGGATGTTACCCTGACGGTATTGACGCTGTAATGCACATGACTCAGCGTATAACTGCCTTTACCCAAAGAGGAATAACCGTAATTAGGGCCGATAAATTGATCAGCCATTACTGCCGTTTGATCACCGGCTTTGTACCACGGTGTGGCGATGTATTTCAGCTTCCCGGTTTCAGGGTCGTTTTTCAGTTGAACGACCACAACCTTGGTATATTCTCCCAACACACGGGCATACAGATAAGTATTTTCCATCCGATTGGATTTTACCGGTTTTACATCAACCGTTGAGCCATCGGTGGAAATGGCATATCCCCCCATTCGGGCATCTGACAGCGTAATATTTTCTGCCGCGATCTGAACACCGTCAGCATAAGTTACCCACTCATTTTCCGGCAGTTCTTTCTCTATCGCATGTATCGTAAATGCCTGATGATATTCAGCCTTCAGGCCAGACAGGGTATAGGCGTTATCAAGGTTGATAATCTGGAAACCGTTACGTTCGGAGATATCATGTGATGCCAGATTATTAAGATGATTACCTTCCTTGAACCACGATGTTGTGAAATATTTCAGTCTGCCGGTTTGCGGATCATTGCTCAGATGGATTTTATTGACTTTGGTTACGTTTCCATCAACAAGTGCAAAGAGGTGGGTATTGGTTTCCCGTGCTGATTTAACGGCGGTGACTTTCTGATGGTTCTGGATCCAGTTGCCTGCCAGCGTTGCCGACATCAGAACCATCTCTTCTGCTTTTGCATAGGCCATACCTTCTCCGCCGAAATTATCATCCGTGCCTTTCCGCGTGATCTGGTTATAGCCACCTGCTCCCATAAAATGGATATTGCCGTGGGTAACATCTGAGTAGAAATGGTTATAACCGCCAGCACCGGAAAATGTGATATTGCCATTTTCACCATGACGATTAAGGCTATTGTAAGCACCCGCGCCTGAATAGTTCAGATGACCGGATCGGCCATTATGCTGGATAACCGCACCACCAGCTGCCCCGGAAAAAACAATATTACCTTCACCTTCTTTTTCGATTTCCGCATACCCGGATGCCCCTGTTACATTCAGGTTACCGCTGGTATCGCTGATTTTCAGGTATGCTGAACCACCGACTACAGTATCATTGCCTGAACCGGTATAAACCGAGGCAGCAATTGAACCTAACGCGATATGATCATTACCACCATACGCATGAATTTGGCCGCCAAATCCGATAGCAACAATATTATTATCACCATCATCAGCGGTGTAGTTTCCTGTAAAAAAGTATTCAACACTTCGCCAGAACGGTTTTCCCATAGTTCAATCTCTAAATTAAATGCCAGAATTAAAGACAAAAACGCCCAATCACAAAAAGCAACTGGGCGTTGATGTTTATCTCAGTGTTAATAAAACAGGTTAAATTAAAATGATGAAAAAATACTCGACAGCCATTTATTTGCTTTCGGTATTGGAAGGAGTCGTCGTATCAGAAGGCCCTGCAACCTCAGCAGGAACAGCGAGAAAGCCAGCAGTCATTAATTTATTGATTTCAGCTTCCATGCGAGGATCTTCCAGCATATTCTTCACCATAGAAACCATATACATAAAACCAGACGCAGGCATATGAATAACCTGCTTTAACTCCAGTTCCTGATCGTTTTCAGCTAATACACCATTTGCCATTTTATTAGGCTCTTGCCCGACAAAGTAGAGGGAGAACACGCCTTTGTTATAATTGACGCTGGAAATGGTTTGAACAAATTTTTCAGACATACAACTAAATACCGTTAAATAGGTTTTAAAATGTTTCAATATCAGTTAATAATTAACCACATTTAGTTGTATCAATATTACGCAGAGCCTAACCGGATAAGCTCTATACACAATGGATTTCAAGATGCGTCGCGGCGGCAAGGGAATAAACCCCCAAGAGCATAGATAACCGTATGTCTATAAAAACGGTGACCGGGGTGAACGAACGCAGCCAACAAAGAGGCAACCTGAAAGACGAAGTGTATAATTCAATAATTGATAACAACCAGAATAAAGAATGGTGAACTTATCACTTCAAATGAAAATATCTTAAATTTAGATTTAAAATCAACATACAGTAGAGACAAAGTCCGTTTAACCACTATAGTGAGTCCGAATAACCTCACCCAATAAGAATAAAAAATATTCTATTATTTTTAACCTGCTTTCAAACAGCCAACAATGGATTGAAGTATGCATCCCTGCTGTAAGGGAGTTCTGCCATCTTTATTGTCACCTATAACTCACCGATACCAATGATAGCCCCATAAACTGAGCAAGCAGTTTCCGTCTGGCGCATCCGGTGTAGTAACAAGTGCCACAACGTAGTCTGGCCGGTGAAGACTCGCTTCTTTAAAAGGATAGTTATCCAGATCAATTAATCCATCTGCACGGATTACCTCCATCACCGAACTCTGCTGGCAACTAAAATGTACGCTGTTCTTACTGCCGGGAATACATCAGAACTATGATGTCCCTGCTCTTATTGAAAAAATCCATATACTTTTGTTCAGATTTACTCTTTGTTTGAAAAAAATTAATTTTAAATTAAGCTTAAAACTATCCCATTAATTTTAATTAAGCAGGCTAGGATCATTATATGAAATCTAAAATCATCGTATCCATTTCTTTGATTCTCTCTGTAATAGCTTATTTTAAAAGAAGGGAG
This sequence comes from Xenorhabdus sp. KK7.4, assembly GCF_963876465.1. NCBI lineage: Bacteria > Pseudomonadati > Pseudomonadota > Gammaproteobacteria > Enterobacterales > Morganellaceae > Xenorhabdus > Xenorhabdus sp. KK7.4. The sequence goes on along the minus strand of NZ_CAWNQF010000013.1, from coordinate 129,636 downwards.
GATAAGGCCGTAATTCAGCAGTTATTTCTCTGAAGGTCAATCCTTTTTTTCTGGATTAGATTAACCGGAAAATGACAGTATTAGCGGCATTGTAGATGCTGTACATAACTACAATTAAGGCAAAGGTCATTTGGTTACCCTTTAACATGCTATCACTGCCAATGAAAATACTATGAAAAAAATAAAAGCAATCCTTATAACTGCTGTTACCACCCTGTTTATGCCTATAAGCCATGTCGTAATAGCCGAAGAAACAAAACCTCAAGAAGTAATAAAAAACCCAAATGTATATACGGAAGATGAAATATTAAGGCAACCCAGACTACTTGAAAATGCAATTGTCTCTTTTATTTATGAACAAAATGATAACCTTGAAAAATTACTTAATCTTTATAAAAGATCGCACAGTCAAGACCCCTATCTGATCCTTTGGGCTGAGGCGAAAATTCTCATGAAAAAAAGAGAATATCAGGAGGCTATCAATAAGCTAGAGAAATTTATCAAAAAGTATGATAACCCAACCGCCAAATTTGATTTGGCCATACTTTACTTACTCAATAAACGATACAATGAATCCGAAAAAGTTTTCAATGACTTATTACTATTAACCCATAATGAAAAAGAAAAGAAAATTTTAAATGATTATATAGAACATATCGAAAAGGGAAAAGAAGTTAAATTTGATATGGGTTTCTCCTTCAAAAGAGATTCCAATATCACAAGAATCACTGATAAAAGAACATATACGGGTCGCTACGACAATATCAGGAAAAAAGATGTGGGAATTTCCTACAGCCCAAGTATGAGAAAAAAATATTATTTTGATTCTGGCTTATTCTCTGAATTTGACATTGATGTTTATGGAATTAATTATCGGAAAGAAGAAAGATTTAATCAATTCAACACCAGAATAGGCAATAAATTCGGCTTTGAAGATTATTCAAATTATTTATACTTCAAACCTTTTTATATGAAGGCATTTTATGGTGGTGGTGGCTCATCTAAAGAAGCAAGTTTAAAACCTTATTATGACTCAATTGGATTTAACCTGTTTAAGTTATCGAGTTTAAATGATAACTTCAAATATACTATCTTTTATGAAAACAGAAATGATTATTATAACAAGAGAAAAGAACTTAACGGAGACGTTAATTTCGTTAGCAGCTCATTAATCTTTATACCTTTTAATGATTTATATATGTCATTATCCGGGAGCTATGGCATAACAGACAGAAAATCTAAAGAAGATAGTCATCATGACAAGGGCGCTGGACTTCTAATCAGAAAACTGTTTTTAGATGATTATTTAGTAGAGTTAAGCTATCGAAGAATGAAAACGAATTACCAGGGTAATACTTCATTTAGGATATTTCCGGATATGAACCTCAATGATCCTACTACTTGGCATTCGTATATATATAAATTCAAAAGAAAAGATGTTACTGATTCCATTTCTCTTTCACTCTCAAATGAAAATATTAATTTATTTGGCATTTACCCAACCCTCACTTTTTCTTATATAAAAAATAAAAGTACCCATTCTCTTTATTCCTATAATGAAAAAGATATTTTTGTTGATTTCAGGAGTAATTTTTAATGGTTTAACTGAACACAGAGGTTTAGATAGAAACACGCCGACTTAATAAAATGAACAACCATTGTCATCAATATATACTCCGGTTATACGTTATCATCGTGTGAACGGGATGAAAACCCCAACAGTAAATATGGAACAAAGTTTTCCATCGCTGATATCTATTTGTTTTAATTCTTGTTTTAATTCGAAAAATAAAATATTTCTAAAATTTGAAAAAAAAAATATTTAACTTAAACTTAATGTCAACAGTATCTCCTTAGTTTTTCCTAAAAAACAGATTGGAGTCATTATATGAACGCAAAGTCTAAAATATTTTTAGCTCTCGCTCTGGTGCTTTCTGTTACAGCCTGTTCTAAAGGAGGGGGATCCCATCATTCTATATCTGACCCGAAGACTAAAACTCCTGAACCTATTATAAATTTACTGCCAAAAGCAACGCCAGACAACACCTATATCGCTTATAAACCGGATCCGCCTGATAGTCAGTATACTATGTTGCATCTGTCCCTTGGGAAGAATGTGTGGTTTGCCGCTTCTGGTGATTATTCTGTGAAGCTCGGTGGTGGTACCCCGGAAAGCGAAGCCCAGGATAAAATAGATTTTGGACAAAACCAACAGGATCCGGGAAAGTATGATTATATTCAATTTGGTTTAACGGGTGATACTTTCTATATAGGAAAAGACCTCGGTGATCCCAATTATAAATTATTTAAAAACAGAGCTAATAATGCAACGTTAGGGCGTACAGATAAGGATATATACCTTGCAAGCCCTTGGATGGTCGCGGACACTCGGAATGATGGTACCCATACTTATAGTGGTAATGTAATATTCCAGGAAGATACAAACAAGATTCGCCATGATTTAACTATGACGCTAAATACTAACAAAGTACCTAATTCGAGTGTGCTTACAGCTGGTGCCTCAATTTATTTTGGTGGTCAGGAGGTAGCTAATGTGAAACCATACGCATTCCAAGATCAATCGCAATATATGTTTCAGGGTATCACACCTTTTGAGAGCGAGCGTGCTGAGTTCAGTTTTTTGAAGGGTCAGACGATGTCATGGGGATATACTGATAAAGATGCTACCGGCATAAGCGGAATATTGGGCGATGTAAATAACAAGAATCAGTTCGGTGCTTTCCTTCTGAATAAGGATTGAATAAAAAGGCCTTTCCGTAAGGTTAATAAAAAATGGCTCACATTAAGTGAGCCATTTTTATTAAATAACGATATATCTACGAGACTGCTCCCCGCCCCCAGCCCCATCGAGGGTTTACGGCGGATTTTGCTAACGAGTAAAGCGTGATTAATTGCCGGTGTTGTCTGGTGGATAAGCAAAACACCGGAACAATAAAATACTGCCAGTCATCAGGTTAACTTAGATTTCCCGCTTGTTGTGTCTGCCCAGGCAGCGATAATGGTTGATTTTGTCTGGCTATCCAGAAAATCAATAAAACCACTGTCACCAATATCAGGTGCAAACCCACTCATAGCCTGTACTAATGTATCCACTGCACTGGTTGAGAGAGCGGTATACTCGCACTCACCCTGAGTATCTTTATTCCCCATCCGGGTAATGATATCCGCACGATTGCCATTAAAGTAATCAGTGAAAGTCACAGACCCCAACGCTTCAAATTGCCCTTGTCCCGATGTATCGCAAATATTGCGATTAGTCAGCAATACCAGATCATAGCCGCTGCGCTGGAACCACAAGTTCTGCCAGTTGATATTATTGAAAATAATCCGGTCACCCAGTTTGATATCTTCAACGACGTTATCAATCACATCACCACTGACGACAAAACTATTGATTCCAGAACCACCTTTGAAGTGGTTCTGATAGCCGCCCAACACCAGCAGATTATTACCTTCACCGCCATTAAACCGGCTGAATTTAGAAACCACATCTGCAATCAGATGATCATTACCAGCCCCACCGTTAATCACTGCGTGATAGCCCATCAGCTTAATAGCATTATTGCCTGCGGTGCCATCTATCCGGTTATAGTTGCCGAATACGGTTGCAAAATCATCACCCGCGCCCAGTAAGACCTGATTGTGATTACCGATGGTGACGACATAATCCTGATCTTCACCCGCATCAATACGGTTGAAATTACCGGAAGCCACGATATAGTCACGTCCTTTACCACCTTCAATCACGCCACCTTCACCAAAAGCAAAGACCTGATCATCGCCCTCTCCCATATAGGCGTAATTAATGTGTCCGGCCAGCACAGCAATATCATTGCCTGCCCCCCCAAACATCATATTTTCACGCCCCATCAGAACCCCGAGGTCATTACCTTCGCCGCCAGCGAAGATGTTGGAGGTTCCTACTGAGTAAAAGACATCATCACCACGGCCACCCCAGAAGTTATTGTTATCGCCCAGATACGCGCCCAGATCCTTGCCATCACCACCCCAGTTAAAATTGTAGTTACCGAGGGAAACGTGAATATCACCATCACCTTGCAGATGCCCACTGTTACGCAGGAAATCAAATGTATTATCCTGCATGTTCAGCAGGTCTGCCGTCAGGTTTGCTTTCAGATTACTCACCAGTGATTGCATTTCTGCCTGTTTATCCTGACTGAACAGCGTCGCAAACAGGTTTGGCAGGTTCAGGGCATTAAATCCGAATGCGCGTTCCGGCTGCTCACTTTCAGTTTGCTCTGTAAGTTTATCTCCTTCATTCAGGGATATTTTATCTTCTGAAGTGTCATCAGGGGCTTTCGCTTTCAGCCCGTGACTTTCGGCAAAGGAGTTAATGCCATCAGTACCGGTGTTCAACCCCGCTTTCAGGCCGTCGAGTAACTTTTGCGGATCAGTAAATGACTTCAGCTGATCACCGCTGAATTCACCAATGATTTCCAGCATTTCCTGCATGATGGCAACGCCATCCACTGGCTGGCCGCTACGGGAAACAATACGTCCGTCCGGTGTGTAATCCACGCCAAAAATATCCGCCAGTGTAGTATCCGCGCTGACACCGGCCAGATTTCCCAGCAGTTTATTTTTAATCTGGCGCGGCAAATCGGTCGGGCTGAATGTAAACGTGGTTTTTGCCATGCCTGTGGCGGTATATTCCTGCGTCATCAGGCCAAACACTGAACCCAGATTGGTATCCAGTATCGACTGAATGTTGTCACCGAACATGAAATTCCAGTTACCGGTTGTCACCTGAATATCCGCACCCTGCCCGCCAACGGCAAAGTTAAAGGCCAGTTTCTCATTCGCCTGACGGAATTTATCCGCCCGACTAAGTTGGCTCAGTTCAGGTTTATTACCTTCTCCTCCCAGCCACTGGTTGTATTTCTTATTCAGCGTGTTTTCGAGATCATTTTTCAGCCCACGGCTGCTGCGCTCGTTCTCTGTGTTAAGTTCCGTCAGAGTTTCATATTTGACACTGCTGGTCAGATCAAGACCGGATAAATCACGGACATATTTCTTCGCGCCCTCCAGTGTCCACTGTTGATCCTGCGCCGTCAGCCAGTCTGCTGAACCAAACAGCCCACTCGAACTTTGTGCTGCAACGTTTTGTGATGAAATACTCTGCAATACTCCGGAAATACGGGCTGCGCCATCAAATGGATTAATTAATGGCGGGGTCGGAATGGATTTTTCCAGCATCACAATCAGATCATTGCTGCGCCCCAGATTGAAACTGATGTTACGGTTCCCCACAAACAATTGTGCGCCTTCAAATGCCTGATAACCGGCGATATCAACACTGTGCTTGCTGTCTCCGTTCCCGATGTGAACCATCACATTGTTATCACCGAAAGCCAGCGATTTGAAACCACCATTACCCACCTTGATCCCCACATTCGTGGTTCCCCAGTTAATGGCGGTAAATTCACCCTCACCAACCTGTACCTGAATATTGCCGGAATAACTCAGATGACGATCAGAAGCCGTATCATTCGGGGCATTGCTATTCGGAGCACTGTCATTCTCTTTTTCACGCTGTTCGGGTGCATGGAATGTCTCGGTATTTTCAGCGATTGCCCCTTTCGCCCCGGCTTCAGCACCGGAGTGACCGACAAGAGACAGCGCAATGTCATTTTCAGAGATACCACGGCGGATATGTTCAGAATATGACTCCAGTTCACCCTTGTCATTCCAGCCCAACACAATTTTGTTGTCCACCAGCTTGTGAACCCACTGTTCCTGAGCATCCCGTGTATGTTTGCGGCCGGTGCTGTCTACCGCAACTTCGCTGCTACGGGCTGATACCGTAGTACGCAGTCCCTGATCGTCAAGTGCTGAAATAAAGCGACGGGCAAAACCATCACGCTTGTCATCACCAATCAGTGAGCAACCAACAAGGCTGATATGTTCAGGGGTTCCTGCCTGTCTGAAGTCTGCGCTGAACTGTTTCAGTTTCAACGCCAGCTCATCGGCACTGTATCCTCCCATACGGGTCAGGTTCTGGGCTGATTCATCACGCCCGTGCCCGACTATCTGCCAGCGTAATTTACCGGAAAGCTGAGCCGGATCGCCGTAAACCACACGATACTGACCGTTGGCATCAAGCTGGACAATAACACTGGTATCAGGGTGTTTCCCTGCCAGACTCGCAGCGGCTTGCAAAGCAACAGGATCGTTTTCCGTCTGAATAATGACCTGGCTGTTGAAGCGGCTTTCTCCGCCTTCAGCATGAGGTTTAACCGCAACTTTCTCCCATGTTTCGACATGCTGATTGTTAACCACACGTTCAACAGCTTCTGGCGTATTATCTTTAAGCGGTTTTTTCACCTCATTGATAGCTGTATCGTTATAATCTTTTGCCGGAAGCAGACCTGATACAATCTGTTCAGCATACTGGTTCATTAACCGGTTGCTGGCTGTATGATCATAGATAGTCTGTTCACCCGATACCTGATAACCCTCTGCGACCAGTTTAGTACGGAGTTTTTCACCCGCGTCACCCAGCCCTTCGTTATCAGTCAGCAACATGATTGGTGTCTGTTTCGAAATACCCTGTAGATTTTTCTCAACTGAGAACTGACCATTCACCGCTTTTGCCAGTACACCAGTGATACCTGCCGGGTTTGGTACTTCATGGGCAGTTATCGCTTTGGTCATGCTTGGCATCGGTCTGTCCAGCAATAAACCGGATACCGACTGGCCATGATGTTCTGCATAACGGGCAAGATCGGCCGCAACCGCGCCCCCCATTGAATAACCATGTATGATGATATTTTCTGGTTTGATACCACGATCATTAACCAGATAATGGAACATCGTACGGGCATCCTGATACAACCCTTTTTCATTCGGGCTGCCATCGCTGGAACCATAGCCACGCATGTTCACTGCCAGTAAATCAATACCTTGCTTCTGGTAATGATTCTGAATAGCACCTGACTGTTCTTCCGCTGATGAACCGGAACCATGAATGAAAAGAACCACTTTTCTGGATGGATTCTGGCTAGTGGCTGCATCACTCCCTTGTTCAGCCTGCCTTTGATCAGATACGTGATAATAACCTGTCAGGCGTCCGGCATCTCCACCTAGCGTGACTTTTTCCGCCGTGCCGCTTTCTACTGCATAATCCAGCAGGATTTGCGTATCTTCATTGATATTGCGGCGGGCATCTTTGGCACCGAAAAGTTCATGATTCAGGAAACGTTTCACCGGATTAAAAGGTTCCTGATCCTGTGGTGGTGTGCCATCATTCTCAATAGCCACCTTTTCCACTCTTTTCGCTTCCACGATTTCCGGTATCTGGCTCTTGTCGTTACCTTCAGCCTGATCCTGATCTGTCAGATCCTCACCAATGCGACGGTTTTGCTTCCTGACCGTATTTTCCGCCTGTGCTGCCTGTGATTCCTGTAGAGCCTGCGCATAATTGAACAGCTCGGTTGGTGTCCAGACGCCAAAATGAGGCTGCCATTTATGCCCGATAACCTGATCGGCACCGCCCGCTTTGAGCACTTTGGCAACAATGCTTGAGCAGTTACCGGTCAACAGCTGGTAACGGGCGTCAGGGTTCTGGCTGATTTTATGCCATTCAGCCTGCATTGCGGCCACATCCAGCCCCGCCAGATTAATGCGGAAAACACGCCCCTGATCCGGTTCACTGGCCTTGAAATCCTGAATATTGCTCAGTTCACGTTCGGCAAACTGGCGGATCACATTAGCCACTCGTTTTTCAGTCAGCTCTGGTGTCTGCTGTTTTGCCGCTGTCCGCAATGCCTCAGCAAAGTTTTTACCCACTTCCAGCATATCTATGCTGCCGTCTTCCCACTGCTGCATGAACGGGCGGGAGATATGTTCCGGCACGCCGGCAGATTTCAGCAGGTTAGGATTGGCAAGGGCTGCCATCGCAAAACCTTCGCTGATCTCCTCAAATCTTGCATCAACACCTTTTGCGGCCTGTAATTTTTCAATAAACCGCTCCAGCTTACGTGAGCCATCGTGCAGGCCGAAATTGTCTTTCTCCTCGGAAGCAACATCCAGCTCCAGCGCGTCATTTTGTCCCGCCGGCTGGCTGAGATCACGCCAGCGCAGTTTTACATCCGGATGCTCTGCGGTGGAAACATCAAAAATACGGCGGACGCTGGTTGATTTACCGCCTTTCGGCCACCAGCTGACATAGTGTTTTTCATTGAACTCGGCAGCATTTTCAGCCGTAATTTCCATACGCCCGTGCCCGATTTGCAGGGCTGCATGCCCCAATCGGCTGTGATCGCTGGGTTTCCAGATAAACAGTGTGGCACTGACCGGAGACAATTGCTGTTCAATGGCCTTGTGGATTTTTTTCAGGCCGGAGACATCAAGCCCTTTACCATCTTTCGCTAAATCACGGGGATGCAGGTTGGAGAAAACCGCTTCCGCCACTGACTGACCATACTCTTTAGCAACCGAGGTTTTAACCTGTTCAACCGCTTTTTCCGCCCATTCCGTTTTCACCACCGTCTGAATATTGGATTTTCCACGGGTAACGAAATTCCCCTGTTCATCAATATAAAGATGCTTGGATTCTTTCAGGCTGGCATTGCTCAGTTTATTGTACAGATCACTGAAACTGCCTTTCGCGGTGCTTTCTACAGTGGATTCGGCAATCGCCAGTGTTTCATTCAGACGCACCTGAATTTGTGATAGCAGGTTTTTCAGTGCAGGAGTACGTTCTGAATCAGGGTGCCCCAGAAGATAGCCTTCCACCTGCTGACGCAGACCGGAAAGCTTTTCAATGGGTTCCAGATCATAATCCCGGCTGTTTTTCAGCTCGTTTTCATAACCTTCAAGTGCATCCAGTACGTGCTGATAACTGTCTCCCCGGATCTTACCTTTAACGTATGCCGCTGCCTGCAACTCATCAGCAGACATCAGCTCAGTTTTTGGTTTATAGCTCCAGCTACCGTCTGCTTTTTCAGCCAGAATGCGGGTACGACCGTTATCATGAGAAACAATGCGATCTTCTACCAGATACAGCGTATCAGGCAGTTGTTGGTAGTTATCATAGTTGGCGAGAATAAAACGTTCGACCGCTTTGACTTGTTCAGCATTATCCGTGTCTTCCACGATAATGCTTTTGAAGCCGGTAATTTCAGAGCCGTCACTGTTCCTGCCCGGCCACGGGCGGATTTCAAAACCATCATAATCATCAGATTCACGCACCAGCAGATTACGCTCAGTACGCAACCCGTAGAATGGCAGTGCCTGATTCAGCAATGTGTCGATGGCACTGGTTTTGATATCCAGATCAATCAGGGTATCCGGCTTATAGCCGGTAGGGTTCTGTGCCAGCAGCCTTTCCTGTTCTTCAAAGCTGAGTGAATCAAAACGTGCTTTGACAGAAACACCGGCATCCGTCAGTCTGCGCCCGATATTTTCCGGTAATACGCCCTGATATTCTTTGGCTGCTTTGTCCAGCAGACGAATTTCCCCGACCAGTCCTTCACGCTGCAACTGGCGCAATACCGGCAGTTCAACATTCCAGAAATAGTTACCCAGACGCAGGCCACCTTCTGCGATAACATAAACATCATCACGTGAGCCGGTTGCGTACAGGGAACTCCAGAAACCGGTATTACTCCGTGCCGATGCGTTAATCACTGATTTCAGCGCATTCTGCTCAGCAACATCCGGGTCAAGGAATATGCCTCCCCAGCGCATCAGGGTTTTGTTGAGTTCGATGGCAAATGAATTGCCTTTTACATCAATATCGTAAACAACCTTTTTGCCATCCGTCTGGGCAGCATCGAGAATATTACGGTACTGTTTGAAATTTCTGCCTGACCAGAACGAGACAATGCTTTTATCGCCATGCACAGGCTCAAAACTATAACCATAATGTTCCAGCCTTGAGACGAATTCGACCCGCTTATCCCAGTTATAATCAATGGTGGCATCAACAAACAGTTTTGCCAGCGAGGTTCTCTGTTCTTTCGGGATGCTGTTTTCCGTGCCATTCAGGTAGCCTTCAACAAACGTCACCATTTTTTGTCTGAGCACATCGGGAATATCTGCATCCACACGCTCGAAACCCGGCACCGGAATATAATTTTCCGTTGCGAGGTTATTATCGCTATCCAGCCACTGATAAATATTAGCGACTTTCTGTGCCCTGAGCGCTGCACCGGAATTTTCTGGCGTATCAGTATGTTCCGGCTGGCTTTTGCCTGCTCCCAGTGCATTCAGCCCACTGAGATCCAGACCGGAAATTGATAGCTCTCTTCTGACAGGCACGGCTGGTGTTTCATCCGTACTGACAGTGGATGATGGCTTACTGACAGACGGCTGCGCTATTCCTGTATTATCGGCGTTCGGGGTTATATGCTGCTTTCTGGCTCGTATACCCGCATTAATTTGCAAGCGATCCAATGCTGCTTTTGCATTATCCAGCTCGCCCAGATCTTCTTCCAGATATTGCAGTTCCGGAGCAAATTCGTTTTCTGCCTGAACAGCAGATTCAGCATCAATAAAGGAATGCGTTTTCCCGGCCTGATTTTCAGTCTGCTTTTTAGTATCGGTATCAGCAGGGATCTGTCCTGACAACCCGCTTCCCGCCGCTTTCTCACGGTTCGGTAGTTTGTTGCTATCAAGTTTTGCAGCTTTGGCATCTGACTGCACCTGAGCTGTTTTTATTTCTGCCGCAGATACGGCATGCTGACCACGTTGTTCCGCCTTCTCGGCAGCGGATTTTCCGTCACGGCCTGCCTTCTCAGCCTGCTGCTGATGAGCAATAGCCTCCTGCTCCCTGAATTCAATATCAGCACGGGCATCTTCAATCTTCTGCATGGAGTGCTGACGATCCTGCTCTCCTTTGTTAGCACCTGATTCAGATTTAGCAACGGCGTCTTTCACTTCTCCCAGACGCTCCGCTGAGGCCTGCTGAGAATGTTCCAGCTGCTGTTGTGCCGTCTCTTTTGCACTGTCGAGCTGAGTCTGGATGTTACCTAATAAACCGTCAGCATACTGATCACGCCACTGCTGACCGGATTGCCCATGATGCGTAGAGTAATCATTCAGCGCTTCCAGCCCTTTGGTTTTTGCTATCAACTCTTGTGTGATCGACTGGGCTTCATCCCTGATGGCTTCACGCTGCGACTGACCATTGGCATTCAGCGCCGTCAGATCGGTATTTTCCAGTTGTGCCTGAGTGCCGGAAATTGCCGCCAGTTGTTTCTCTTTTTCCTGTGCCAGTCGCTGGCGATCAGCTTCTGCGTTTTCCTTGTCCTGCAACGCATTTCTGGCTGCCTGATCCTGTTCCACGTAATCAGCAATATCTTTGTCTGACCATTCAGAGCGGGCAACGACATTATCCAGCACAAAGCCTAAGCCATCACTGATACCTGTACCGGCAAATTCGAGCCGGTTACTGCCTGCCTGTGCAGTGAGGTTTAATGTTTTATTTTTCCATTCCGCTTTACCGGTATCATCTGCCCAAATGGAAAAAACAAGTTCCCCGTTCCAGAGTACATCTATGCCATTATCGTCAGAAAGATTGGCACGCATGGCGTAATCAAAACTGACGCTGATAGGCTCTCCCTCAGCCAGTCCGTCGATATTCTGATAAATACGGGTGTTGATATCCACATCAAGTTCACTGACCCGCTCGCCATGCCCCTCTTTGCTTAAACCATAAGAAGCAGCGGAAGTGTGAGCTTCAATCCCGTTTGTGGAATGCCAGCCCGCAGAACCTTGCTCAAAATCACCATTAACAATCAGATTACCGGCCTGACGTTTTTCATGGCTGAGACTACGCTGCATTGCCTCAGTATCCGGTGTATCCACCTCCGACACCGCACCTTGCAGGCTCTCACTCAGATCAGAAGTGACTTCATCCACTTCTGTCAGTTTAAAGCCATCCAGTGAGGAAACTTCCGGCAGATCAATGGCTCCGCGCCCTTTGTGGGTTCCTGATGTGTTGACCTCATCACCGTTTACCAGATAGCTGATGCCCTGACTGCCTGCTGAGCCAAGCAATGTCTGTTTGACGTTATCAAACAGTGCGCCCAGTTTGTTACTCTGGGTATTGCTGGTTGCGACAGCCAGACTATAAAAGTCACCATTACCAACCTGAACGGCGACGTTATTCCGGGCGTAAGAGGCGTTGATGTTCAGACCGTCACCCACACGGATATTGGCATTACCTGTGCCTTTCATGACAGAGATATTCAGGCCATCACCCACGCGGGTGTTAACGTTATATTTGCCCCATGCCACGTTGACAGAGACACCATCACCCACTTTGGTATTAACATTCAGATCACCATGAACTGCAGTGACACTCAAACCGTCACCCACGGTTGTGGTGATATTGCCTTTACCTTTGGCAACGGTTGCCTGAATACCATCACCCACTTTGGTGACAACGTTACCCTGACTCCATAATGCGTTGAAGCTGTCCCCTTCACCGATCTGAGTCACGATATTGGCATCACCTTTAGCCAGTACAACATTGCGTCCATCACCGACTTTAGTAATGACATTCGCTTTGCCCCACGAGCCGGTGTAATCATCACCATTGCCGATATGGGTAATAATATTGGCCTGTCCCTGAACAACGGTAATTTCCTGACCATCACCCACTTTAGTGATGACGTTCGCTTCCCCTTTGGCGAAGTTGTAACGTTCTCCGTCACCATAGTGCGTCAGAATATTGGCTTTACCCCAGACTGCATTCACGCCTGCGCCATCACCCACTTTGGTAATGATGTTGGCTTCGCCTTTGGCAAACCCGATCGTGTCACCATCACCAATGTGAGTCATGATGTTACCGATTTTAGAAACCAGCAGGCCAACAGCGGTTCCGTCACCCACTTTGGTCAGAATATTCCCTTTACCGTTCAGCAGGGCGGCTGTTGTGCCTTCCCCGATATGGGTGACTACGTTGGCCTCTGAGGACGCTACAACGCCCATAAAGTCATTACCGACTTTGGTCACAATATTTGCTTTACCCAGCGCCAGTACACCCGTCATACCATCACCGACGTGAGTCATGATATTGGCCTTGCCAAACATCGCTGCCAGTGTTGTGCCATCACCGACTTTGGTCATGATGTTAGCCGTACCGGCAAACAAACCGATGCTGGTGCCTTCTCCGACATGGGTATAAATGTTGGCCTTGCCTATCATTAATGCCGCAGTCAAATCATTACCGACTTTTGTCAGAATGTTGGCTCCGCCAATCATGGCGGCAAAAGTGGAACCATGACCGATTTGCGTAAAGATATTCCCTTTGCCGATCATGGCAGCAAGCGCATCACCGTTACCGGCTTTAGTCGCAATGTTACCTTTGGCGATCATCAGGGCAACACTCATACCATCACCGATATGGGTGAATACGTTGCCGAATGACAGCATCAGTGCCAGCGCATCACCATTCCCCACTTTAGTGAAGATATTGCCGCCACCCGCCATCAGTGCACACGCATTGCCCTCACCGACATGGGTAAAAATATTGCCGAAAGCAAGCATAGCGGCAATGGTTTCGCCATCACCGACTTTGGTGAAGATATTTCCTGCCCCCGCCATCACGCCCAGAGTTTGCCCGTCACCGACATGAGTCAGGACATTGCCCAGCCCCAGCATGATGCCGGTGGTATCGCCGTTACCCACTTTGGTCAGGATATTCGCCCCGCCCAACAGAATGCCGGAAGTGTTTCCATCCCCGACATGAGTCAGAACGTTAGCCCCGCCGCCCATCACAGACAGCAGATCACCTCTGCCTTTTTTGGTCAGAACGTTAGCACCGCCCAGAGCAATGACTTTTGTATTATCAGATTTGGTCGCATCTGAGTGATTGCTGATGTGGGTAATAATATTCGCGCCACCCAGCATGCCGGATTCAAGAGAGCCTTCGCCAATCTTGGTCAGAATATTGGCGCCTCCGGCCAGAATGGCAGACACTTTTCCCTGTCCCATCTGAGTCAGAACATTGGCACCGCCAACACCCGACCAGACCGCATCACCATGACCAATCTGAGTATGAGTATTGAAACCACCTCCCATTGAGACGCGGCTGTTACCATTTCCTTTATGGATGGAAATGTTACCGACAGCCAGAAGATGGGCAAGATAGCGCCCGTCACCGACACGAACCAGCACGTTAGCTGCACCACCGGCATTGACTTCCATATCCCCGCGCTTCCCTTGATGAAGAAGCACGTTGGCAATTCCGGCACCATTAAATTTCAGATTGCCTTCTTTGCCTTTTTTGATGATGACGTTTGCACCACCGGCACCGTTAAATTCCGTATCACCGAATGCAGATGTATGTTCAATCACATTGGCAATACCTGCGCCACTGAAATAAACGTTGCCTTTTGTAACATTGGATTTGATAACGTTACCGCCACCAGCACCTTCAAAACGGACATCACCTGAAGTTTCACGACGCTCAGTCACCGGAAACAGTGACTGGTCACTGTATTCGTGTGTACTGGCAACACGCTCTGTGGTTGTCTTTACCATTCTGGCGCTGTAATGGAGATCACTCAGTGAATAACCGCCGGTTCCCATCGGGCTATAACCGTCGCTTTCTGAGATGATTTTATCTGCCAGATTGACCGTATGGTCGCCTTCCTTATACCAGGGGCGGGCAATATATTGCAGTATTCCGGTTTCAGGATCGTTTCTTAATTCAACCACAACGATTTTGGTGTAAACACCCAGCTTTTTGGCATACACATAGGTGTTTGGCATGCGATGGGATTTAACCGCTGTTACATCAACCTTGGTGCCATCCTGATAAACCGCATAGCCGCCCATTTTGGCATCAGATAAAATGACATCGGCGGCCTTAATGCGCACACCACTGCCATATGTCACCCATTCGTTTTCTGTCAGTTGTTGCTCTACTGCCTGAATCGTGGTGGCTTGCTGGTGTTCAACAACCAGATTTGACAGGGTATAGGCTCCGTCAATTCCCACATCCACAAAACCGTTCTGCGCAGAGATATCCTGTTTTTCAAGCCCCTGAAGGTGATTACCCTCTTTATACCAGGCGGTAGAGTGGTAGGTCAGTTTTCCGGTTGCGGGATCATTGCGAAGCTGGATTTTATGAATTTTAGTGTAAGTGCTATCAGCAAAGGCAAACAGGTAAGTGTTCGGCTCCCGTGTTGACTTAATGCCTGACACCTGATTATCGCTGCCAATCCATGACCCATTCATGGTCGCACTTTTCAGGATAATCTCTTTGGCATTAGCGTACTCTATGCCTTCGCCGCTTAAGTCACTGTCAGCGCCTTTACGGATAATCCGGTTATATGCGCCCGCTCCGGCAAAGTGGATATTCCCCTGTTCTACATCGGAGTACAGGCTGTTATAACCACCGGCGCCTTTAAAGCTGATATCACCTTTTACACCTTTACGGGTGATCCCGTTATAACCGGAAACCCCCGCGTAGTTGATAGCACCGTTATCACCGGTGTGATTGATGTTCAGCCCACCAGCAGCACCGGCAAACTCTATCGTACCGTTATGTGTTTTATTAATGGCGGTATACCCTGACCCGCCTTTGACCGTCAGGGAGCCACTTGTATCATTGATGTTCAGATAACCGGCACCACCGACAACCGTATCATGACCCCATGTTGTATTGACTGTGGCACCGATTGACCCGACGACAATATAATCATTACCGCCATAAGCATTAATAACGCCGCCAACGCCTATCGCATGTATTGTGTTACCGTCATTATCATCCTCATATCTACCGGTAAAGAAGTATTCCGTACTTCGGTTAGATGATTTCCCCATAAATATTCCTGGTGTTGGGCAAAAAATTAAACAGTAAACCACTGTATCCGGCGGATACAGCGGTCATTTTTAACATCCAGAATACCCCGGACAGTACAGGCTCTCTGGCCTTTCCAGGCCGCAAATACACGGCGGCGCAAATCCCGGGCGATATCATGTGCATGCCCGAATGGGGCTATCATTTCTGGAAAAAAGATATGCTGACCAGAGCGCCAGTCTTCATGCAATATTTCCCTTTCACCGGAAAGAATTGCCGCGCGGCTGCTGTCAGACAAAAAAGCCCAATTACAAAAAGCAACTGGGCGCTGGTATTCATCTTCGTAATAGCAAAACTGATTGAGCTGAAATGACGGTAAGATACGTTGTTGCCATTCGGCAACTAAATAACGGCGATGCAGGGGGGAATGTTGGCAAAGTAACATTACCCCGCCAATGATGGCCTGTATTTCAGTCTGATTCAGGGTTGCCTGTTGATGTGTGATCATCATAATAAAGCAACTATCCGGCTGATTTTATTTTGATTTTTTAGTATTCCGTGCAGCACGTTTTTCCGGCTGTTCAGCTTCTGCAACTGTATTGTCAGCTTCAGCCGTCGCAGGGCTTTCATTTATTTCCGGCATCGGCAAAAAACCGGCTGCAATCAGTTTATTGATTTCGGCTTCCATACGCGGATCTTCGAGCATACCTTTCACCATAGAAACCATATACATAAAACCGGATGCCGGCATATGGATAACTTGTTTTAACTCCAGTTCCTGATCGTTTTCGGCCAGTACACCATTTGCCATTCGCTGAGGATCCTGACCAACAAAATAAAGAGAGAACACGCCTTTATTGTAATTAACGCTTGAAATTGTTTGAACAAATTTTTCAGACATATCACTATCCATTAAATAAATATTAACCCAATGTTAAAGGTATATTAAATTGAAATAATTAAATGATAAATGAATGCTATACTCCGCAGAATTTCATTTATTATTAAATTCCGTTTTTGCCGTAAATTGATTACAAAAAATCAGTTGGTTAAAGCGTATCAAAAACACCATTACAACATGAGTGAATAATCAGAATGAAGATTTAAAACATACATAAAATTCAACATAATCTGTAATGGCAGACAAAATAAGAGAGAAAAAACAAATAAATTACCGGCCACTTTGATCGAAAATATATCTATTTGCTCTTTAAAATCAACATATAAATATTAAAATGTCTGTTTAGACACCACATTTTGTCCCAATAACCCACGCTAATATCCACAATCATAGCAGATAATAATTGTTATTAGATTTATTAAAAATATTTCATCGAGAAATACCACACTCTTTTTCTGGTTGTTTCTTTAATTTGAGTTTTGACTTTCGTTACAAATAGACTTCCATGCATGAATGAAATAGAAAAAACAACATTATCATTAATTAAATTAATAATAATGATATCTAATGGCAAGCCCTCGGTTATATCTGATAAAAACATAAACAATAATGATGATTACCCTGCCGCTTTAAATAAATTAAAGAAAGAACACAATATATCCATTAAAAATAAGCGTTCGATAAAGAAGAAAATTAACACTTTATCTTTACCGGCAATTCTGTTTGACAATAATGGAAATCCTTTTATTTTAGCAAAATGCGATGAACATCGGGTGCTAATACAAAAGCCCCATCAGGAAAAGCCGGAAATATTGGATAAGGAAGATTTTATCAATTTATGGAACGGTCATTGGCTAAAAATAAAGCAAAACAGTAGCCAATTTAATATCCACTGGTTCATTCCCGAATTTATCAGGCAGAAGAAAAATCTGGCTGAAATACTGCTGTTTTCTTTCGTTTTGCAGATCTTAGCCCTGATCTCCCCCTTATTCATTCAGGTCGTGATGGATAAGGTATTGGTACATCAGGCGCTATCCACACTGGATGTACTGGTTTTCGGTCTTATATTCGCCGGAATTACTGAAGTTGTCCTGAGGGGACTGCGCGAGTATCAGTATTCCCATACTGCCAACCGGATTGATATCAAACTGGGGCTGAAACTGGTTCAACATCTGTTTGGACTGCCTTTACTGTTTTTCAAAACCCGTCAGGTGGGCGCGATTGTCACACGGGTACGGGAACTGGAAACCATCCGGGAATTTTTAACAGGATCGATGTTTACATTATGCATTGATGTCCTGTTTATGTTTGTGTTCATCTATGTTATGAGCCTGATTTCCGGCACATTAACCCTGATTTTTCTGATTACCATCCCCTTCTATGCCCTGCTGGCATGGTGGGTTACACCGAAACTCGAAAAATCGGTAGAAAAACAGTTCACTCATGCGGCGCTCAATACGTCATTTCTGACAGAAACTGTCGCAGGGGCTGAAACGCTGAAAAGCCTCGCAGCAGAACCACGTTTCACCCGCCGCTGGGACAGCCAGACTGAAAATATGGTCAGTACCAGTTATGAGGTTCAGCAATGGGATAACCGCTCCAGTCATCTGGTTATGCTGTTACAGAAAGTCACCAGTGCCGTTATTATCTGGCTTGGCGCATCCGAAGTACTCTCCCTGCATATGACTATCGGTCAGTTGATTGCCTTTAATATGATGGTTAATCATACCCAACAGCCGTTAGCCAAACTGGTTCAGCTCTGGGGGCAATTTATCCGTACCCGGATTGCCGTCGATAAGCTGGCAGATATGCTGAATTTACCGACAGAGCAGCAGTCTGTCGCAAAGCAATCCGTAGAAAAACAGGCAGAGAAGAAACAGGTGGCACTAACCGGTGCTATTTCCTTCTCTGATGTCGTTTTCCGTTATCAGCCTGATATTCCTCCGACCATTAACCATTTCACACTGGATATCAGGGCAGGAGAAACTCTTGGCGTTGTTGGCACATCCGGTTCCGGGAAAAGTACCCTCGCCCGTCTGTTACTGCGCCTATATACCCCGGAGCATGGAACAATCAGGCTGGACGGTATTCCGTTACAACAACTGGATACGGAATTATTAAGGCAACAGGCCGGGATCGTGTTACAGGAAAATTTCCTGTTCAATAAAACCGTCAAGGAAAATATTGCCCAATCTCGGCCTGACGCACCGCTGTCTGATGTTATTGAATCTGCAAGGCTGGCAGGCGCACACGATTTTATTCTTAAACTGCCGTTAGGGTATGACACGGTTATCGCAGAAGGTGGTCAGTCACTGTCAGGCGGGCAGCGACAACGTCTGGCGATTGCCAGAACCCTGCTCTCCGATCCGCGAATTTTGATCCTCGATGAAGCCACCAGCGCGCTGGATGATGAATCACAGGCCATTATTCAGACCAATATGGCGGGTATTGCTCAGGGAAGAACCGTCATCACTATCGCACACCGGCTCTCCACTGTACGTCAGTGCGACCGGATTATTGTGCTGCATCACGGCCAGATCATCGAACAGGGCAGCCATGAAAAGCTTTTACAGCATGGCGGGCATTACCAAAAACTCTGGCAGTTGCAACAGGAACTAAAACAGGAACAGGAGGGTTCTTCCCATGTTTAAGGCCATTTTGCGTAAAGGGCTGAAACGCCTGCGTTCCCCTTCTCAACATTACGATTTTTTACCCACGCATCTGGCATTGTCGCAACGCCCGCCTTCGCCGTTTGCCCGCTATACCGCAATCGCGCTCAGTATCGGCGTACTGGTACTTCTGCTGTGGGCTTATCTGGGAAAACTGGATGTACAAGCCACGGCAACCGGACGCCTGATAGTATCCGGTCGTTCACAGGTGATTCAGGCCTATGAGCAGAGCCGTCTGGCGATTATTCATGTCGCCAACGGGCAACACGTTGAAAAAGGCGCAGAACTGCTGACACTGAACACACTCGGTGTCAATCAGGACATTACACGTATGCTTGAACAGCGTGAATATCTCACCGAAGAAAAGATCCGTTATCAGGCATTGTTGGATAATCACGACCCCAAATCATCCGAACTTTTTCAGCAACAATCCGCTGTCAGTCAGAAAAAAATTCTGACACATTACCAGCATGAAAAGCAGGAATTCGATGCGGTTGTAACCAATATTTATGCTGAAATGAATGTCAATCTCTCTTCACAGAAAGCCAAAGAGAATGATATTCAGGCACTGAGCAACCTGCGCCAGAATATCAGCCAGCGCTTACAAGCCAGAAAAACATTAAGCCAGCAGCAGGTTATCAGCCGGGTGGAATATCTGGAGCAAGAAAAAGAGTTTCTGGAGACAGAACGTCTGCTGACGCAACAAAGGGCAGAACTTGGCGTCCTGATGACGCAGAACAAGAGTCTGGAAGAACGGCTGAAGAGCCTGAAAACGCAAAAAGATCGCGAATGGTTTGAAAAAATCAAGCAGGCGGATATGCAGCTATCTGTACTGAAACAGGAGCTGTCAAAAATGAAAGAACGGGAAGAGCTTTCAGTCGTTCGCTCTCCGGTAACAGGTACCGTCCAGCAGTTGAGCGTCCATACACTGGGGGCAGTGTTGCAACCGGCACAAAATCTGATGGTGATTGTTCCTGACGACCATATACAGCTGGCTGAAGTCCAGATCCTGAATAAAGACGTTGGTTTTATCCGTCCGGGGCAGCAGGTCACCGTAAAAGTCGATGCATTCCCTTATACCCGCTATGGCACCATTGAAGGCAGATTGTTAAGTGTTTCCCGCGATTCCACGGTAGATGAACGGCTGGGGCTGGTGTTTCCGGCACAAATCAGTCTCAACCAGAACAATATTATGGTTGACGGCAAACCGGTTGAACTGACAGCCGGGATGTCAATTGTTGCGGATATCAAAACTGACCAGCGACGAGTGATTGATTATCTGCTCAGCCCGATTCGCGAATATCAGTCTGAAGCGCTGAGGGAAAAATAATCATGGTAAATGTTTTTTCCGATAAACGTTTTTCAGGTACAGACGGCACTGATACAGAAAATCACGTCAATAATCATGCTATTGAGTGTACCGTCTGGCTGGGAAAACAATTCCATAAAGTTGCCGATGCCGGGCAATTACATCATGCGCTGGGGCTGGATTCGCTGGAACTGACGGACTGGCAGCTACGGGAAGCGGTGGATGCCATCGGGCTGCACAGTAAGTTTGATTCCCTGTCAGCAGAAACTGCATCGACTCTGCCACTGCCTGCATTGATTGAGCTGGAGCAGTGCTGGTGGGTATTGCTGAGTATTAATGCAGACCGTTTCACCGCACTCAATCCCATTACGGGAGAACAAAAAGTACATGCTCTGCGCGATCAATATAAGATCCTGCTGGTTGCCGAAAAAAGCCTGACTAAAAAACACGTCAAATTTGGCCTAAGCTGGTTTTATCCTTCCATTTTCAGGCAGAAAAAACAGTTAAAGGATATTTTCCTGCTGGCTATTGTATTGCAGCTTTTTGCACTGGCAGCACCTTTACTGTTTGAAAATATCATTGATAAGGTATTAGTCGGACGCAGCCTTTCCAGCCTGCATGTTCTCGGTCTGGCGATGCTGGCGCTCGCCATTGCGGAACCTCTGTACGGGTTTATGCGTAATACCGTATTCGGGCATATGGCAAGCCAAATCAATGCGGAACTTTCCGGTCGGCTTTACCGTCATCTGGTAGGGCTGCCACTGCCCTATTTCAAACAGCGTCAGACAGGGCAAATCATCGCCCGCGTCAGAGAAATGGCTCAGATCCGCCAGTTTCTGACCGGTTCTACCCTGATGTTATTGCTCGACCTGATCTTCATTGTGCTGTTTCTCGGCGTCATGTTCCATTACTCCAGCCTGCTGACATGGATTGTAACCGGATCACTGGTTCTCTATTTCCTGCTCTGGGTAACCGTCGGCCCGATTATCCGGCATAAAGTGGAAGCCGAATATGAAGCAGATGCTCAGGCAACCAGTTTCCTGACTGAAGCGGTTACCGGTATCGAAACCATCAAAACCACAGCAACAGAAAAGCGCTTTCTGCACCAGTGGCAGGCCGTACTCAGCCGACAGTTAATTCAGCGTTTTTCCGCCCAGAAAAGCGGGCTTGCGGCTGGGCAAGGGATCGCACTTATCCAGAAAATTGTGGCCGCATTATTATTGTGGTGGGGTGTCAAAAGTGTGCTGGCCGGAGAACTCTCTCCCGGAGAACTGATTGCCTTTAATATGCTGGCCGGGCATGTCACCCAGCCAATCCTGCGTCTGGCACAGGTATGGCAGGATTTTCAGCATACCCTGATCGCCCTGAGACGTGTCGGCGATATTCTTGATGAGCCGATGGAAAACAGTAAACAAGGGTTAGTTTCTTCCCCTGAACTGGCCGGACAGATTGAATTTAAAAATATTCGCTTCCGCTATCATGAGGATACCCCTGAAGTACTGGCGAACCTGTCACTATCAATCAGTGCGGGGGAGTTTATCGGGATTACCGGGCCATCCGGCTCAGGGAAAAGCACTCTGACCCGTTTATTACAGCGCCTCTATATACCACAACATGGTCAGGTTCTGGTGGATGGTATGGATTTGGCTATTGCAGATCCGGTATCGCTGCGACGTAACATGAGCGTAGTTTTACAGGAAAGCATTCTGTTTTCCGGCAGCATTGCTGACAATATCCGCCTGTGTAAACCCAATGCCACCGATGAAGAACTGTATCGCGCTGCGACTCTGGCCGGTGCCATCGATTTCATCAATCAGTTTCCCCATAAATTCGCCCATCCGGTCGGGGAAAAAGGCGGTAACCTGTCCGGCGGCCAGCGGCAACGTATCGCTCTGGCAAGGGCATTACTGAATGACCCCAAGATCCTGATTCTGGATGAAGCAACCTCTGCACTGGATTATGAATCCGAAGCCGCCATTATGAGTAATATGGATGAGATCCGCCAGAACAGGACTATCATCAGTATTGCCCACCGGCTGAATACGCTTCGTCATGCAGATAAAATATTCGTCTTAGATCAGGGAAGAATTATTGAATCCGGTTCACATACCGACCTGTTACAACAAAATGGGCTTTATGCTCAACTCTGGCATCAGCAAACTGAGTGATTATTACGGCAGGAAATTCATTGAAGATGTGGATTGTTTCATCTTAAAATTAATTTCATAACGAAATTAACACAGCATTGTAAGATGTTCTTAAGGAAGAGAATACGACTATGAAACAAATCTCTATCACAGCCCTGGTTTTTTCACATTCATCAGTCACATCGGTTACCATGCCGATTGAAATACTGACTATTGCCGCCAATGCTATTGGCGGCCCCACTCCTCACGTTCATGTTATTTCCCCCTCCCTTCAGAAAATGGATGAAATCCATGATAGGCTGATTGAATCTATCCCGGTATCTCACAGCAGCCTTTATCAGGTAGAGTATCCTGACCTCATCCTGATCGGCTCACTGGGTTTTCCAAAATGGCAGCCACAACACTGCTCACCGGAAATAATAGACTGGCTTAAAGCGATGGATGAAAAACATATTCCTATCGTTTCCGTATGTTCTGGCACGTTCATGCTGGCAAAAGCCGGTCTACTGAAAACAAGTGCAACCATTCATCCCCATTTTTCTGCTGAATTTAAGGCATTATTTCCCCATATTCCCCTGTATATGGATAAAAAAATCACTTGTGACAATAACCGTTTTTGTATTTCCAGCGCTTATGGCACCGCCAGCGCCATGATGAATATTGTCGAGCTACTCTATGGTAAATGTGCCAGAGAGCATTGCGCGCACTTTCTGTTCGGGGAAAACGAAAACCAAAGTTCGTATGATTCAGTCAGCTTTGTTCCTTACCGCCAGCATTCTGATCTGCTCATCCACAAATTACAGGACTGGATGCACTCTTTCCCTTCTGAGATTTTATCCGTCGCTGATTTAGCCAGTAAAATTCACCTTTGTGAACGGCAAATGAAACGCAGATTCAAAATTGCCACAGGGCAAACCCCCATCCAGTATATTCAGAAAATACGGTTGTCACAGGCCAAACACTGGCTGGAAAAGTCACAAAAAACGATTGAAGAGATCAGCCATGAAGTGGGTTATGAAGATACCCGTTATTTCAGGGAGTTGTTTAAACGCTGTAATGGCCTGACGCCCAAAGAGTATCGACAGAAGTATCACCGCTATACTGATTAATGACCTATTAGGTGATAATGAAAAACCCCGCCGCAAGCAGCGGGGTATCTTAAAACAGTGCAAACTGATAGTCTGGATGTAATTTGTTATATTCTTTACCTTGATTTTTAACATATTTGCCAATCATCTGTTCGTCTCCATGTTTACCAACTGTGCTGGCAAAATATCCATCTGTCCAAAATTCTCCGCCCCATAGTTCCTTTTTCACTTGAGGGCAACGTTTGAATATTTCTCTTGCAGTCAGACTTTTTATCAGCGTTACAATTTTTGTCACACTGTATGTTGGCACCGATTGGATCAAGAAATGCACATGGTCTTTGTCTGTACCTATTTCCAAAAATTTCAGCTGATACCTTTGCTCAATTTCAAGGCAAATATCTTTTAGGACTTCATCTACCTGCAAGTCAAAAACTGCCTTGCGGTACTTAGCGGGTAACACTAAGTGATACAACAAGATGGTGACATTATGACTTTTATGGATGTATTCGCTCATTATGTTAGTTTACGCCGCAAGCGGCGGGGAATTCGACCCGAAGAGATTAAAATCACTCGTTGTAAAACACCCGCTTCCTTCAGATTAAAAATCTGATATCTTTTTATTTCGGCCAGTTGTTTATATACCATCGTACATTATTCTTTTAGCAAACTAACTTTAAACAACTGACCATCTTTCTTAGAAGTGTTACTCATCAAGTAAGGATGCTAATTTAATACAGGCACCAAGAATTCCTAAAGAGAATTGAAGACCCAAAGTAATGACAACAACCCGAATATCCATAAGAGTGCCTACACTAATAATTTTTCCTATTCCAAATGAAATACCTAACACGGCATCCATCCAAAATAAACTTTCTACAAAAACAAATACAATAGTAATAATAAATATAAATAAACCACATATGATATTCCCAACAAAAGTTAAAATATTTAAAGCAACTACTTCCGGATCGGATAAATTTATATAAAATACCAATATTAATCCACACAACAGAGAAATAAGGGTTAAGAATAAATAAAAAATCCAAATAATAAGTGAAAACCCACTATTAAAAGAATAAAATGCAGTGATAATTAAATTTATAGTAGAGATCGAAGCATCAGCTATATTTATTATTCCCATGGAAAATTTCTGCAGAGTACCTCCAGAATTTTTTGAAAAAGTAAAAGCAAACACACGTAATATTCCAAGGATCGATGATAAAAACGAAAAGCTTGTGCTAAGAATTTTTAGTATTTTTATATTTTCAGAATCCTTAGTGTATTTTTCATTCTGTATTTTTGAAATACATTTAGTTAGGACAGTTAAATGATTATCTTTTGGATTTATGATATCCAAGAATTTATTCAAACTAATTTCTTTTTTAAATTTTAAGATACTTTCTTCATTAGAAAATAATTGAGTACCTAATACTAATTTAGACAAAATAGTTGTTGGAATAGCAATAATCAATGATAAAAAATCGTTTAAGCTTGGATTATTTTCAGTGTTTGTAATAAATTTGAAAAATTTTGACACAAAAGGAATCTCTAAAGGTGTATCCATAAAACTATAAAACTTATCAACTATAGATTTAATTATTTCCATAACTGATTTAAATAACCCAATAACATATTTTATTCCTTCATCCATTAATGATTTCAAAGAATTAAAAACCTCTATCATTGTCATAGATAAAATAGAATCTATGTCTTGATGTTTAGTTAATTTATCACAAACCGATTTGTATTCTTTAGATTTTAAAAATTTACCACTGTACTCTTCTGTATTTTTTATGAAATCATCTATTGACTTATGACTAGAATCAACCAAGAGCCCAACTTGATTTTCATTGGATAACATTACAATATCATTGTTATTACTCTTAATAAATTTTTCCAGTAAAAAATTATTAGAAAAAGCTTGTTCTATATCTTTATAAATATTATTATTTTTACTCTCATACAATTCCATTTTAGAATTGTAATAACTAACATTTTTACCCTCAAGGCATTTAATCACCTTATCTAAATCATTATTGTCAATTTCATTAGATTTTCTTAAAATACCTTCAAATTCTCCTCCCTCTTTTTCAATCATTCCTGTAAGAGCTCCTTTTTGCATAGATAATAAATGAGAAATAGCTTTCTTGGTTCTCATAATATCCTTCCAATCAAAAACAAACCCAATCCATTCAATAATTTTATCAATTGTTAGTTTTATAGAATTAAATATTTCTGATGCTAAATTTAAAGCGTCACTCGCAAATTTCACCACTGCATTAAAAATTTTCTTAACTCCCTCCTCAAAAAATGTAAATGTACATTTAACAGCCTTGCCATATTCGTTAACCACAAATTCACCAATCTCAAAAATTTTATTTTTTACATTTAAAATAAAATCACCTATATCACCAAACCACTCAGGCAAACCAAATAAATTAGTTAGTTTATCTTGAATATCTTTTTCATTGAGTTCACGGTAAATTGGTATACCTGCACTTAAGTCAAGCATCCATGGTTGGTACTGCTCAGGTACATTCAATGTCTCTAGCTGACGTAATGTTTCAGTAAGATATTTTCCAACATGAATATCTTTTTTAAATGTACTGCGTAATTTAGGTGCTGTATCAACAAGCTCCATACACTTTTTCACACCATCCACTACTGAATCTGCAACTTTTTTCTTAATTTTATTAGGTAATAACGGATTACCTTCACTATCCTTAGCATTGATTAATTCATCACCCGTTAACGTAGACAGACGTTTTTTAATATCCGCATATTGACGAATAGCAACAGGGGAAGGATCACGTTGAGGCAAAGTAAATGATAATGCTGCTACACCTAACTGTTCAGCGGGTTGTATAATGATAAAACTCCCACGGGCGTTCGTCTTAATTTCTATTTCCTGATATTCACCAAGGAAATATGTATCACCATTAATCATCAGCTTAGTTTGTGCAGATGATGATATTTTTACAGGTTCATTAGTTAATGGAAATCCTGCTTTATCTTTTATATATAACTCTGTGCTATAAGAAAAAAATTCTTTTATGGATTTTTCTATCCCTGGTGTTATATCACTAATAATCCATTGGTCATTTTCACGTGACCACATTGAACGAATAAAGGTGTTATTTTTATCAACAAAAAAGACATTAACCCCACCTGATATGCTCAAGAGTGTACTGTATGCTGTATTATCATATGACATTACCTGTGTATTAATTCGAGTAGGCTCGCTCCAACCTTTGGGAGAGTTATTATACTCCATCATATGATATAGAACAGATTCATGTATACGGCTTTTATCTTCGTTATAATCTAGAAATAAATGTGTTCTATTTTTACTATCAAGTGATAATTTAAAATCAAAGATATCTCTACCTTTTGGTGTTATATTGAGATCTTTTTCAGAGATAACTTTATCAACTAATACTCTATCACCATCAATACGCAATGAAACAATATACTGATGCAAATATTCCGTGTAAATTTTACAGTAAATTTTGCTTTTTTTCTTTCCATTATAAGAATATTCAATTTGTTTTAATTTCTCTATTTTTTTTATTTTCCCGTCTAATATGCAATCTTCGGCAAAGTAATATGCGTATGAATCCACTTTATATTTCATTGAAAAAATATGACATATAAACATATAGTCGGAATTATAAGTATCATATATTATATTAAAATTAATAAGTTCATCATAATTATTACCTATAAGTATAGAATTAGTTACTTCATGACCCTCTTTTGTTATGGTGGATAAAATTATATCAAAATTTATATTGGGCTCACCGGCTTTTTCATTGGTAATATTTAATGATTTTTTGAAATTATCATCCACTTTATTTATTTTTGATTTATTTATAATATTTTTTCTATTATTTGAATTCACTGTGTTATGAAATTGTTTTTTTATATTAAAATAGTTTGAGCTGATTTCTATTACTTCTTTGCCATCCATCTCAATTGTTTTTATACTCATTTCATTAATAATATATTCAACACCATCATTATCATAATGATATTTTGGTAAATGATATTTTTTTTCACTCGAAACCCAACGTTCACCATCTGTTTCTTCATTCTCATAAATATATTTTATGTAATCTCCATTTATATAAAATACGACTATCCTACCATTATCAAATGTAGTTAAATATATATTTTTAATATTATAATCATTATTGATTTCAATAGGAATTTTTTTACTACTATATCCACTATACTCACCCCCATTAGCATTAGGATACATATTAATGACATTTACATTATTGCCAACTTCCTGATAAAAAACCTCAATTTCTCCATTTCTATTCTCTATAGTTTCAAGATTATCATTTATATTATGTTCATTATTATTTTCCATCTCATAGTTTTTCATAAACTTAGTGATAGACGTAGAATTGAACATTAATTTTTTTTGCGTAGTCATAATAATTACCTTATTTATAATTTTTTGTTTCAAAAAAATACAATTTGTTATTTTTTAATGAACAATTATAAGATTAGTACCAGATTAAAATTTTTACCCATATATAAGTCGTAGGCGTTAATTTTAATTTTGTCAAATTATAACTTTGGTGTTTTAATAATTATTTTTTATTAAATAATGAAAAAATTAATAAACCATGTAATTTTAATACGTTAAAATTGACTAACTCTTCATTTATTGATCGTCAGTTACGTTTAAACATGTCTGATGTGCTTTATTCAGTGAAAACCCAATAGGGCTTCAGCTAACATTGCCCGAAACCTCTTAAAAAACGGTGCCAGTATTGAACGGGTTATGAAAAACACTGGTCTCAGCCGCGAAGAGCTTGTCTCCTTGCAATACCCCTTCTTCTCTTTTGTTCCCTTACCTGCCCAAAAAGTAGGTAAAGGAACAAAAACACCAATCCCATACACAACTTATAGTTAATTTCGTACGAAGCAATTTAGATTAGAATGTGGTTAAAATGTTTGCGCTCGATTTTTAGATAGACTAATCTATCTAAAAATATAGGTGCTAATTTAGGCATTCTGCTCATTAGTAAGGACGATAAATGGCAAGAAATTTGTTACCCCTTCTTGGCTTTTGTTTTTCTATTCTCATTTTCAATACAAACGCCCAGACATCCACGGAACAGATGTATGTTTCAACCACAACAATTCAGTCTGTTCCCTTTGTTCCCACCGTCAATATATTAGGGTCTATCGTCGCCAAAAATGAGGTTGTCATCAGCCCTACGCTGACTCAACTTATCATTACGCATGTTTTGGTCGAAGAAGGTGATCATGTCAAGCAGGGGGATGTTCTGGCTATGCTGGAAACGCCCATTCAGGATGAGAAAGTCAGGCAGGCCAGCGCTAAACTCGAACAATCACTGTCTCTGATAAAACAGAACGAAGCTGTAAACAATCAGGCACAATCTGAACTGAGGCGAGTAAAACCGCTTATCAGCACAGGCGTAATTTCAGCCAGTGAATTTGAAAAATATAAAATGGAAGCAAACTCCGCACTGGCCGCCCTGAATGCAGCAAAAGCTGAGTATCGACAGTTACAGGCTCTATTGCAGGAAGAAAAAAGCCAGCGGGCCAAAACAACGATCCTTGCTCCTAATGACGGAGTTATCAGTGAACGCATCGCTACAGTGGGGATGACCACCGATAATAATTACCTGTTTAAACTTATCGCTGATAACCAGTACGAATTTTCTGCTGAAGCCTATATCACTGAATTAAAACAGATCCGTGTCGGTTTCCCCACAACAATAACGCTCACTGAAGGTGAAAAAATAACGGGTAAAGTCAGATATATTTCGCCCAAAATTAATCCTGTCACTCAGATAGGAACTATCAGGATCGCTCTTGAAAATGTTCCCGCAGATATCAGGCCGGGTGATTTCGGTTATGCTTTCTTTCAGTTTAAGCCTGAAAATATTAATGCCATTCCTTATAGTGCAGTTAATATTACCAACGGAAATAAAGCCAGTGCCTTTATTGTTGGTAAAAAAAATGTGGTCGAAAAGAAACAACTTAATATAGGACGTATTTTTGGTAATTGGGTGGAAATAAAATCAGGATTATCAGCAAACGATAAAGTTGTTATTTCTGCATCTCCATTCTTACAGGAGATGGATACCGTTTCTATTAAGCCACAGGGAAAATAAAATGAAGTTTCAATTATCAGAATGGGCCATCAGAAAGCCAATTCCCACCATTGTTATTTTCCTGGCTCTGACAATTGCCGGGTTATTCTCTTTCTCTGAGTTACCCATTAATGCCAATCCGGTGATTAATTTCCCGATAGTGACGGTCACTGCTGCACAAAATGGGGCTTCTCCTTCCGAAATGGAGAATGCCGTTACCAAGCCTATTGAACGGGCAGTTTCTGGTTTACCCGGGATCCGGCATATTAACTCAACCATTACTGATGGTGTCTCTATTACTATTGTTGAATTTAATTTGACCGTTGATCCCAATGTCGCCGTTAATGATATTCGGGAACAAATCACCCAAATACGGGCAGAATTACCACAAACTATAGATGAGCCTCTGATAAATCGTATTGATATAGAGGGAGGTTCTATTCTGAATTACGCTGTTCAGTCAAAGGATAAAAGTCTGACTGAATTATCCTGGTTTGTGGATGACAAATTAAGTAAGCATTTATTAACTATTCCCGGCGTACAGAAGGTCAGCCGCTCTGGAGGCACAAGCAGAGAAATATTAGTTGAGCCTGACCCAGTGAAATTGGCTGCATTAAAAATCAGTGTTGCAGATATTAACCGGTTATTACTCCAAAGTAATGTCAATATCCCCGGCGGAAAAATGGTTATCGCCGGTCAGAATCATGCTATCCGTATTTTAGGTGCTAAAAATAAAATCGATTATTTACGTCAATTAAAATTCCCATTAGATAATAATAACTGGGTAACACTGGGCGATATTGCCACAATTAAAGATTCACATGCAGAAACAAATACTATTGCACGCCTGAATGGTGAACCTGTTATTGGTTTTGCCATCTTCCGTACCAAAGGCTCAAGTGATACCGTAGTTGAAAAAGGAGTCACACAGGCATTAAAAAAAATTGAAAAAGAATACCCTGATATTAATATCAAACTCGTTTCATCAAATGTGAAATACACCGTAGCCAGTTATAATGCCACTATGCAAACACTGATCGAAGGTGCAATATTAACGGTCATTGTTGTGTTCTTCTTTCTGAAAAGCTGGCGGGCAACATTAATTGCTGCAATTGCCCTGCCGTTATCTATCTTGCCTACTTTTATTATTCTGCATTTATTTGGCTACACATTAAACAGCATCACACTATTAGCATTAACGCTGGTGATCGGGATTTTAGTGGATGACGCGATAGTCGAAATAGAGAATATAGAAAAATATATTGAAAGAGGTGAAAGACCCTATATTGCCGCTATCAAAGCATCCAATGCTATCGGGTTTGCCATCATCGCGATTACGATTACGATTGTTGCCGTTTTTCTACCGGTCAGTTTTGTCGGTGGTTTTGTCGGCCAGTATTTTGTGCCTTTCGGCGTTACTGTTTCAGCCGCTGTTTTATCATCTTTGTTAGTTGCCAGACTGGTTACTCCCCTGATGTCTGCCTACCTGTTATTACCGAAAAAGGCATCGGCTAAAAAAACATTATCGGAAAAACATGACGAAGCAGATAAAGTCAGGACACCTGAGTGGATCAACAAATATGTTGCTATTCTCGATAAAACACTCAGATTTCGTAAAACAGCTTTGGCCTTAGCCCTTGTTTTCCTTTTTGGCTCATTAAGCCTGCTTGAGCTATTGCCCTCCGGTTTTTTACCCAAATCAGATATCAGTATCGCTAAAGTAGATATTGAAGTACCTCCCGGAACACAGGTAGCCAAAAGTGATGAACTTTTACAGAAGATTATTAAGCAGTTTAAAGACCGACCAGAAATTGTAGATATCTTTTCTATCGCAGGTGTTGAAGGGACAGCCGGGGATATCAGTCAGAGTAAAAGCACTATTATTATTAATTTAGTGCCGATTAATGATCGGAAATTGTCACAAAAAGAGTTTGAAGAATCATTAGCACCTATTCTGAGTGCAACGCCAGATATTCGATATAACTTTGGCAGCGGTAGCGGCAATAGGGATGTTTCAATTGTTTTAGCCAGCGACTATCCGGATATTCTTTCTCAAACAATACAGCAGCTACGTCAGGAAATGATGCAGTTAAACGGATTGAAAAATGTTCAGATCCTACAACCGTTACCCAGACGAGAAATTATCATCACCCCCAATATTGCGGAAGCAGCCAGAGCAGGTGTAACAACCGATGCGATTGGCGCTGTCATTAAAACCGCTACCATTGGTGAAACCAGTGCCAATACTGCAAAATTTAATTTACCTGACAGGCAGGTGCCGCTTCGCGTTTTATTGGCTAAAGAGGACAGGGATAATCTGGCCGTGCTGCGTAATATGTATGTCAGCAGTACATCAGGCGTTAATGTCCCGATTAAATCTGTTGCAGATATTACCTTCAGCTCAGGGCCTGATGCCATAGAACGCATCTCCAGAGAACGTAAGGCCGTGATTGAAGCAGACCTTGACGGCATTGCTATCGGAACCGCATTAGAGCAGATTAATCAATTATCCACGCTGGAGAAATTACCACCGGAAGTCAAAAGGATTGAGTATGGTGATGTTGAATACATGAATGAAATGTTCGAACGCTTCTTCACCACCATAATGCTCAGTATCCTGATGGTTTTGGCTATCCTGATTATTCTGTTCAAAGATTTCTTACAGCCTATCACCATTCTGATTGCCCTGCCGTTCGCTATCGGTGGTGCCATTATTGCTTTGCTTCTTTATAATGCCACGATTGATATGCCCGTTATTATCGGTATTTTAATGTTGATGGGTATTGTCAGTAAAAACTCAATCTTACTCGTTGAGTTTATTCTCGAAAAATCCCGCTCTGGCATGTCACGCAATGATGCCATCATTCAGGCAGGGAAAGAGCGCGTCAGGCCGATCATCATGACAACAATTGCCATGATTGCCGGCATGATCCCTTTGGTTCTGACCAGCGGTGCGGATACCAATTTCCGTGCTCCCATGGCTATCGCCGTCATTGGCGGGTTACTCAGCTCAACTTTACTCAGTTTGCTGTTTGTGCCCGTTATTTATAGTTATATGGATGATTTTAAAAATTATATCATTCCACGTCTCAGGAAATTGTCATCGGTAACAAAAGACGATCTTAATTATCACTGATATGAATCGATCTGATTCTGTACCCAGCCTTTGGAGGAATATAAGGTGAAAAAACAGACCGAAAAACAGCGGGAAAAACGTAAGCATATTCTTGATGCAGCCATCTCCTGTTTTATCGAAAAAGGATTTCATGCAACATCGACAGCAGAAATTTGCAAAACGGCTGGTATGAGTCCCGGAAACCTGTTTCATTATTACCCGACCAAAAATGCCATTATTGAAGCTATTGCAGAAGAAGATAGCCATGACTACGATGAAATTCTGGCTGCCTGTTATGATGAAAATTCAGTGACCGTGACTATCGAAAAGTTGTTAGCAAAGCTGGTAGAGCTCTATAACGAACCCGGCTATGCCCGGCTCAGTATCGAAATTATTGCTGAGGCCAGCCGGAATCCGGCTATTAATAAGATATTTATCGAAAATGAAAAAAAAGTCCGCGAACATTTAACCCGGCTAATCAGCAAAGGCATTGAAAATGGAGAAATTGATAAACAGATTAATGCTGAACAGGCCGCTTCCTGGCTGATGATCACCGTTGATGGTTCCATCGGCAGGCAAATCATGGAACCTGATTTTGCATGGCAGCAACGTCTTGATTCTTTTACCTATATGATACGAAAGGTTTTTATGCCGTAACCCCGGTATCCATGTACTGATTAAGGGAATGACCTTAATCAGTACAAATGGTTCCTTTTCTGCTTTATCTGTTTCACGATACTTTATTAACCACTGATACTTTATTAACCACTATTGTTATACCCAATCCTGATAATCTCTCCTATCAACCAGTAGCGACACGCGCCCAGCTAAGGTATCATTGCCGGCTATATTATTGGTACACGCCCTTTATCAATTGAATTTATGGCAAAAGAACAAACTGATCGCACCACACTGGATTTGTTCGCAGATGAACGCAGGCCTGGGCGACCTAAAACAAGTCCGCTGTCCAGAGATGAACAGCTTAGGATCAATAAACGTAATCAGCTGCGCCGGGATAAAGTCAAAGGACTTCGCCGGGTGGAGCTAAAACTTAATGAAGAAGCTGTCGATGCACTGAATCATCTGGCAAAACAGCGCAATATCAGCCGCAGTGAATTGATTGAACAGATGTTGCTGGCTCAGTTAGCAACAGAAAATAACCTTACCAATTAACGGCTTTAATTCAACAGCGTGATACGGCGCTACCACACAAATCTGACAGACTTGTCACTGATGTTTGGTCAAAATAAAGTTTTTTCGTTTATTAAAACTGATATTTTTCTCCTGCTGATTTCAGCGTGACGTGTATAACTTAACTACACATAAAACAAGAGGTTAATCCACTTTATGGCAATAATAGGTATATTCTTCGGCAGCGACACTGGCAACACAGAGAACATTGCCAAAATGATCCAAGAAAAACTGGGCGGTGCTGATGTTGCGGAAGTCCACGATATTGCCAAAAGCAGCAAAGAAGATCTTGAAGCTTTCGATATCCTGCTGCTAGGCATTCCAACCTGGTATTACGGCGAAACTCAATGTGACTGGGATGACTTTCTCCCGACACTGGAAGAAATCAATTTTGAAGGAAAATTGGTTGCCTTGTTCGGCTGCGGTGATCAGGAAGATTATGCAGAGTATTTCTGTGATGCCATGGGCACCATTCGCGATGTCATCGAACCTCGTGGTGCAATTATCGTTGGTCACTGGCCAATCGAAGGGTATCACCATGAAGAATCAAAAGGAATGGCAGACGATAAACACTTCATTGGGCTCACCATTGATGAAGATCGCCAGCCAGAACTGACTGATGAACGTGTTGAAACTTGGGTAAAACAGATCACGGCTGAAATGAGCCTGTCAGAAATCCTTGGCGCATAAAATTGTTCTGGCGTCTGATAGACATAAGAAACGTCTTTTGCACAGGATAATTCCTGAATAATGTGTCATGATAACGCGATAGGCATGGTTTTCATTTTCAATATCCATGCCTATAATCTACAACGTGAAACTAAATCATGATTCTCTCACAATAACACCCATAACTTATGGATTTTGAGTCGCATCACGATGGCAAGGGTACTCATCCTCCGAAACATAGGTCACTATGTGACAGAAATCAATGAGTACAGCCAAAAAAAAGGCGATTTGAAAAACGATGGGTATGTATTGTTAAGTTCACTAAACTCAAGCTACAGGACTGAATCCGCATGACCGACAACAATAAAGCATTGAAAAATGCTGGACTTAAAGTAACACTTCCTCGCCTGAAAATTCTGGAAGTGCTACAGGACCCAGAATGCCATCATGTCAGTGCGGAGGATCTCTACAAAAAACTGATTGATATCGGTGAAGAGATTGGCCTCGCCACTGTCTATCGCGTGTTGAACCAGTTCGATGATGCAGGCATTGTTACACGCCACAATTTTGAAGGCGGTAAATCGGTTTTCGAACTCACTCAACAACATCACCATGACCATCTAATATGTCTCGACTGCGGTAAAGTGATTGAATTCAGCGATGAATCCATTGAAGAACGTCAGAAAGATATCGCAACACGTTATGGAATCAAGCTGTCAAATCATAGTCTATACCTGTATGGTCACTGCACTACGGGCGATTGTCGCAAAGACGGTTCGTTACATGATGAGAAAGCACGATAAGGAGTCAGCATTTACTGCTACTTCTAGTGTCTGATCCTGTCAGAGAAGCTACTGCCGATTAGCTAAGACTAATCGGCAGGTTGCTTTTGAATATCCTATTAAGGAGCAACTGTAAGATTATTCAGAGGATACCTCTTCCACCCGGCTGAAACGCTTGCCGTCAGTGTTGACAGAACGAATTTTCACATGACCATTAACATGCGGCCGCTGTCTGTCATCATAAGTTTCCCATGTTTTTCCATCATCTAATGAATACTGAATAGTCAGACCCGGCAAGGCGATATTCGCTTCCAGTGTCCCGGAGATAATTCTTGCACCGGGTATCGGCAGGCGGTACGCAATATCAGCTTTATCCAGTTTAGCCATTTCGCGCTGTCCCACCAGATTAGCAAAATGCAGCCAGTCCTTATTAAGCTTATCGGTGTCTACATACCGTGTAATTCCGCCTTTATATTCCCTTCCCTGCTGGTAATTCTGCTCCCACTCAGCCTGATGCCATGCCCGTTCCGCCAACGGTAATAAGCGCGGATAAATCATATATTCCATCTGCTCATCAGTGCGCACAGTCTCACTCCATGACAGCCCTGACAACCCATATGCTCCCGGCCACCGTTTACCGCTGTTTGCATTAAAATGGTTTCCGTTGATATCCAACGAAGTTTCAGCATTTTGTGGCATATTATTGGGTGCAAAACTGAAGATTTTCGCTTCATCATTAAAACGGGAAGCCCAGTAGTAACCCCGCTCTTTCGGATTGACCTCGTAGGGCATATCCAGATAAACATAATCAGGACTGGAAATAATGACCTGATAGCCTTTATTGGTCCAGTCATTAACAGAATCCGCGCCGCCCGAATAAAGCGTATCCCAGAAGTTTACCGCGACATGTCGTGTAGCAAAGTCTTTTGCTGATTTCGCATGTTTCAGTCCGTCCTGCCATGATTGCATCGTATCAATGCCATGTTTATTAACGATTTTACTGACTTCAACCGCAAAATAACTGGACAGTTCATCAACATCTTTGATAATCCCCTTCTCAATTATTTTTTGGCAAGCCTGAGATTTTGCCCACGGCTTATCTTCAATTTTTTTATTGATGATCCCTTTACCCGGCTCAATCGGGCCATCTTTATCCTGATATCCCGCACCTAAACGAATATTTTTCGCTTCATCTCCCCCATAGTGCCATGTTGTCAGCGGTGAGCCGGCTTCTTTATGCATGTCGGCAATTTCACTGATAACTTTGTCAATAAAACGTTTGGAAGAGTCCATACATGGATTCAGATAGCTATGGCGATCATAAAATTGTGAAGATGTTGTATTTGAGGTATCTGTTGGATCGAGCAGACGATATTCATTAGCTGCCTGCTCTTTTCCTTCTGCCATCAGTTTCTTATAACGGGCTTCCATTGACACCACCGCTGCACGGGCATGAGCCGGAATATCAATCTCCGGGATCACCTCTATCTGACGGGCTTTGGCATATTCCAGAATATCAATGTAATCCTGACGGCTGAAGTAACCGCTTCCCATATTATTGCTATCCGGCCCTGAGCCTAACTGTGGTAGCAGGCACTTTGTCTCACTTAAATCATGACAGCGTTTACTGCCGATTTCTGTTAGCTCGGGTAAACCGGGAATTTCCAGACGCCAGCCTTCATCATCACTTAAATGGAAATGGAATTTATTCAGCTTATAAGCAGCCATTTGATCCAACAGGCGCAATACAGCTTCTTTACTATGGAAATTACGCCCGACATCAAGGAACGTGCCACGATACTCAAACCGGGGTGCATCTTGTGCTGTTAGTGTGGCAATTTTCGGTACACCATCAGCCGGGATCAGGGAAAACAGCGATTGCAGCCCATAAAACACGCCGGACTGATCAAAAGCAACTATATGTGCTCCCTTGGGGGTGATATCCAGCGAATAAGCACCTTTCACCCGCGAGTCACCCGAAAATTTGTCAGCATTTATTTGCGTTGTAATCAGGTAACCGTTATCGGTTAATTTAATCTTGTGAGCAGCAAAACGATCCCGAATCACCCTGACTGATTGGCCGCTCAATCCTCCCAGTTCCAGTTTTACTCCGCGGGACAAATTGACATCCTGTGAGTGAATCGTCACCTTTTTAGGTGTCGGAATAATCTTCCCACGTAATTTATCTTCACTAATTAGCACCATCTGCCGATTTTTCTCAAAACGGTTTTCAGGTGTCATCAGGATATTATGATCCGTTGTGGTGCGTTTCCACTGCTCTCCCTGAAAAGGAGATAAAAATGCGCTCAGATCTTCAGTATCCGTATTTACCAATACCTTAGGGATGGCATCACCGGATGTGGCATACCAGCGTGGCATAAAATCAGTGCTATAAACCTGCCAGTATCCTCCAATAATTGGCAGTATGATTTTTTCATTCGCTCTGATGCCCCTGAATTTTTCAGTCGGTTCCAGCCTATGCAGATCCCCTGTGATGTGAGTGATTTTATATTGCTCATGATCAATTCTGAGGATTTGGCGGATACTGTGGAAATAGAGTGACCAATCCGCGGAATCAATATTCTGATCACCATTGGTCAATATGATATTAACCCGATTACACGCTGCCCAGTCTGCACCTAAAATGGCGCAATTAGTCCCATGTGCTCCGGCCTGATTGTCTACGATACTGAAATTCACATTTAATTTGCTAAGTGAATCCACTACCTGCTGTGATGTCATTTCCGTACGAATATTTTCTGCACAAGCACCCGCAGTGAACCCTGCCGCCATGAGAAATGCTGCCAAAGTATGTAATTTAATGCTTTTCATTAATAATGACCTCGTCCGAGTTTATTTTTTCGCCCAGAACAAAAGGCTGTTTCTGACATATTAAAATGCGTTTAAACAACATGTTATGAACAACATCATTTAAGCAATATGGCTTCAATAACACGATTTAAATGACATGGCATCAACACAAAATAACCCTACACAACATGTGACTATAAGGCAATTTTTAATCTTGGTAGAAGGGCTTAATTTTCATTACGATTCTTTTGTATATAAAAAAAGTGATGAAAATCATACTTAATCTCTCTTTGGAACCACGCATTTTTAATATTCATCAGGTGTGGTATGCATCCATGCACAAACGTACAAGACAAATATGCTGCCGTTAATTAAATATATTGTTCACATAACAACGTATGGAGAATGACTTAAAATGTTTGATACGAAAATTGCTTTCATAGTGCGGGATGACTTACATATCTGGCAAAAAATGAATGTGGTTGCATTCCTCGCAACAGGCATTGCCTCATCTGCATCGGAGGTTATAGGTACCCCCTATATTGACTCTTCTGGCTATAAATATGGAAGTATGTGTGGTCAACCTATGCTTATTTTTGGTGCTGATCTTGATGAACTTCAACGTGTTCATAGGAAAGGCTTGGAGCGGTCTCTCCTTCTAGTTCCTTACGTCTATACTATGTTTTCAACAAATCACGATGCAGCGAACCGAGAAATTTTTTTAGCTGAAAATGCGGATAACATGAATTTAGTCGGCCTCGCTGTGCATGGTCCAAAGAAATCGGTAGATAAAGCAATAAAAGGATTATCTCTTCACAAATGATTCAATGTTGATTGGATAGCGGTCTATTTCAAGATTATAAAAATTTAAAATTTATTTAGAGCGATTGTATGGAAATATTTCTTTATACCCTTGGCGTAATGTATAGCCCCGGCCCTGTTAACTTTATGGGCATGAACTCTGGTTTAACCGGTCAATTTAAAAAAACGATTGGATTTTTTATTGGTGTAGGCTGTGCAATGCTTATATTATTTATATTTTTAGGGTATGCAGGAGAAGCTATTATCTCTCATAAACATCTTCCCTATATTTCATTACTTGGATCCTTATATACATTTTATCTTTCATTTAAAATGGTAACATCTAATATGCAGTTAGATAAGAAAGAGGTAATAGCGACACCTGATAAAACTCTTACATTTTGGAATGGTTTTTTAATTCAGGCATTAAATCCCAAGGGTGCACTTGTCGTCTTACCTGTCACTACGATTATGTTTCCTGCTGCTCATATTACAGGACCAATGATATTTTTAGTATCGGTACTGATTTCAATTGGTGGAGCTGGCGCGCCAGGGCTTTATGCATTTTTTGGCGAAATTATTGGCAAACAGATAAAAAATACCTCATGGCTTAATCATCTAAATAAAGTAATGGGTACTATGCTGGCTATTGTTGCCATTTTTATGGCTTATGATTTTTTTGCTGGCATTAACTTAATATAAGACACGCTCGTCATTTCCTCCATCTTTAAATAATGCGAAAAATAGATTTCACCTTTCGGTGATAATAAAACATTCTACTTGGAATTATTTATTTTACATTTGAAGGTGGAGGCACTTCGTCATATCGTTTGTATTAACATATAAAGTTTTTATGGTGATTATTTCTGTTTATATTTCTCCAGTGTGCTGGTGTTAAGCCAAACGTTTTTGTGAAATGTCTTGCCATATGGCTTTGATCGAAAAAGCCTGCTATCAACGCAGCATCAGTAATAGAATCTCCAACAATTAAGCAGGATTTTACTATATCTAACCTGCGCATTGTCATATAACGATGAGGGCTTGTTCCGAATAATAACCTAAAATCTCTCGAAAGACTCCAGCGATCACGATTTACGTTATGTTCAAGCTCACCTAGTGTGATATTTTTATCTAAATTTGAGTGAATATACTCTCTTGCTTTTTCCGCAGCAAAATAATCAAAATTTCTTTTTTTATTTAAAGCAGATCCACTTGCTTCAACTAATGAGACAGCTAAATCATAAAGAGCATCATCTTCTTCCAAAGGATCTATTCTGCAATCCATATTTTGTAAAATAGCATTCGTTGCCCTAAAAATATTGGGATCACTGGTGATGCCATTTTTTATAAATGGTAATGGTTTTCCTTTTATTATTTCTTGTATCATTGATGGTTCGATATATATCATTTGATAGTGGAAGCCAGCACTCGTTCCAGACTCGCCATCATGAACTTCATCAGGGTGTAATACCATAGTATTGCCAGGAAGACTGTGTTGCATCTTACCACGATAGTGAAAACTCTGGACTCCAAACAAGGTCTTCCCAATTGCATAGGTATCATGTCTATGAGGGTCATAACCGTGATTTAAAAAATAAGCCTCTATTCTTTCGACTTTCCTTGTTTCAGGTGCTCTATATACCCAATCTCGCGATGTAGCTAATCCATGCATATTAACTCCATATGACCATGATATTTTGAAAAATTATTATTTCTTAATAGAACCCTATTCTAATTGCAATGTACAAGGTATACCGTTACCCATTCTGCTAAAGATTGGTGAGAGGTCGAAGCCTCTCACCAAAAACCAGCTTTTAACTAGGCAAATTCGTTACCGAGAATCTGCCATTCACATACCATCTCGATATAACTAGACATCTATCAGGTATGTGTTCTTAGCTGATATTACTCTTTAGAGATTTTCGCCCAGGTATCACGCAGACCTACAGTGCGGTTAAACACTAAGTGTTCAGCCGTTGAAAGTTTGCTATCAGCACAGAAGTATCCTTCACGTTCAAACTGGTAAGTTTTTTCCGGCATGGCATTGACCAGACCTGGCTCAACAAAACCTTTACGTACCACTAATGACTCGGTATTAAACGTGGACAGGAAATCCTCTGCCGCACCCGGATTTGGCACACTGAACAGACGATCATACAGGTAGAATTCAGCTGGCGCGGCATGTACTGCACTTACCCAATGAATAACACCCTT
Source organism: Xenorhabdus sp. KK7.4 (assembly GCF_963876465.1). Lineage (NCBI taxonomy): Bacteria > Pseudomonadati > Pseudomonadota > Gammaproteobacteria > Enterobacterales > Morganellaceae > Xenorhabdus > Xenorhabdus sp. KK7.4. The sequence goes on along the minus strand of NZ_CAWNQF010000013.1, from coordinate 88,003 downwards.
CACTTTGCGGCCATCAGCCGGATCTTTATTCAGAGTCTGCTCGTCGTAATGACAGTAAATCGTGGTGATGTTGCCTTCTGCGTCTTTCTCAACACGCTCAGCTTTAACCACATAAGCGTTACGCAAACGCACTTCTTTACCCATAACCAGACGCTTATACTGACGGTTAGCTTCTTCACGGAAATCAGCCCGGTCAATATAAAGTTCACGGCTGAAAGGCACTTCACGGCTGCCCATCTCCGGCTTGTTCGGATGGTTAGGCATAGTCAGAATAACTTCACCTTCCGGCATATTCTCAATAACCAGTTTCACCGGATCAAGAACGGCCATAGCACGTGGAGCATGTTCATTCAGATCATCGCGGATACAGGATTCCAGCGCAGCCATTTCAACATTGTTATCCTGCTTAGTCACACCAATACGGCGGCAGAATTCACGGATTGACGCAGCAGAATAGCCACGACGGCGTAAGCCGGAAATGGTTGGCATGCGTGGATCATCCCAGCCATCAACAATATTTTCAGCCACCAGTAAATTAAGTTTACGCTTGGACATTATTGCGTATTCCAAATTCAGGCGGGAAAATTCATACTGACGAGGGTGGCAGTCAATTGTGATGTTATCCAATACCCAGTCATACAGGCGGCGGTTATCCTGAAACTCTAGTGTACAAATAGAGTGTGTAATCCCTTCCAGCGCATCGGAAATACAGTGGGTAAAATCGTACATCGGATAGATGCACCATTTATTACCAGACTGATGGTGTTCTGCAAATTTGATACGATACAGAACCGGATCGCGCATGACCATAAAAGGAGAAGCCATATCAATTTTGGCCCGCAGACACGCTTTACCTTCTGCAAACTCGCCCGCCCGCATTTTCTCGAACAAAGCAAGGTTTTCTTCCACACTACGATCACGGTACGGGCTGTTTTTACCCGGCTCTTTCAACGTACCACGATATTCGCGGATCTCATCAGGACTTAGCTCATCCACATACGCCAGACCTTTATTGATTAACTCAATGGCGTATTGATGCAGCTGGTCAAAGTAATCAGAAGAATAACGGATATCACCACTCCACTGGAAACCCAGCCATTGTACGTCTTGCTTGATTGACTCAACGTATTCAATATCTTCTTTAACCGGGTTCGTATCGTCAAAACGCAGGTTGCATTGCCCCTGATAGTCTTGCGCAATGCCGAAATTCAGGCAGATCGACTTTGCATGACCAATATGCAGATAGCCGTTAGGTTCAGGCGGGAAACGGGTATGTACGGAAGTATGTTTACCAGTTGCCAAATCTTCGTCAATAATCTGACGAATAAAGTTTGTCGGGCGAGTATCTGCCTCACTCATCGTTTTATTCCTCAATGCAAAAAGCGCTTCAATATAACGCTCTATAATCTATTAAGCTGAACCGAGAAACAACACTTAGTTAGTGGGAAATAGAGGAAAAAAAGAAAGTCTTGCTGAAAAAAGGATAACGACAGGCCATTCTGAGTAAAGGCCTGTCATTTTCTATAAGAGAGGTAAGTAAGATCAGCGGATACGATGACTTTCCAGCACTGCGATTAATTGATCTGCACAATAAACGATATGCTCTTCATTCCAGCTAGGATGCAAATACAAGCTGATTGTTCGGGGCAATAAAGAACGGGCTGTTTCACACACAACATCGCAATAATTGACCGATTCAGGCGATGTGTACTCACTGGAATGGAAAGGAAAATTGGCAGAGCCAAAACCACGTAGCTCTTTGAAGACCCGTTCACCATAGGCTTCCGGCCACTGGATTTTAAACGCAGGCACACCGATTTTTTTCAAATCACGCAAAATGATTTCAGCTGTGCAATCCAGTTTGGCAAGATCAAACACGATAGGATATAGCCAATATCCGTTTTGCCTGTCTTCATTATTCAGTGGCAGGCTATGAATTAAATCGATTTCGGCAAATTTTGCGTCATAGATTTTCGCGTATTGTTTACGGTTATGCATATTCCAGTCATCAAACCGCTCCAGCTCATTAATCCCGATGATCGACTGAATTTCAGTCATACGGTAATTATAGCCAATGCGATTATGCACATGCCATGACACCTCTTCCAAAGCAAGTAAGTCAAACTTCCTTTTCACATCAAACCCGTGATCACGATAGGCACGGCATTCCCAACCGATTTCAGGATTATTGGTCACAACCATGCCACCTTCACCACCGGTGGTAAAATGCTTGGACTGACAGAAACTGAATGTGCCAACATCACCAATCGTTCCAACAGATTTCCCCTTATACTTTCCACCGAGACATTGCGCGCTGTCTTCTATTACTTTGAGATTATGTCTGCGGGCAACAGCAAGAATTGCATCCATATCGCAGACAACACCATAAAGATGTACAACGATAATGGCTTTTGTGCGCTCGGTAATCAGAGCTTCTATTTTATCAGGGTCGATAGTGTGTTCTTCCGTCGTATCGCAAAATACAGGAATAGCACCGCACTGTAATACAGCAAAGGAAGTAGCAATAAAGGTGTATGAAGGAACAATAACTTCATCACCGGGGCCGATATTTAATGCCCCCACAGCAATATTCACAGCAGAGGTGCCTGAATTACAGGAGATTGCCATTTCTGCGCCAATCCAGTCGGCAAATTTATTTTCAAATTCCATGCCTTTTTTTCCGGTCCAGTAATTAACTTCACCGGATAACAGTGGCTGCTGAATATCTTTTAATGTTTTTTCGGCAAAATCAGGCCATTGTGGGAATTTCATAAAATCACACCTTAATATTATTACAAGAGATAAGTTTATTTATATAAAAACAAATTAATTATTTTTTATAAACCTTGAGTTAACTAACATAATTAATGCACCAACAGATAATAAATAAAATGCTGTTTCAAGACTAAAACTCTGAGCAATAAACCCGATTAACGCAGGCCCAATCATTATTCCAAAGTAGCCAAATGTAACAATTGAAGCTATTGCATGACCGGGGAGCATAACTGTTTGAGTTCCCGATATAGAGCATAATATCGGAACAATATTTGATGCACCTAATCCTATAAAGAAAAAACCTATCATATATAGATAGAAAGAACTTACACTAACAACAATAAAGAAACCGATAAAAATACTAAATGTCCCTGCAAAAAAGACTTTCCCACGCCCTATATTAGATATAACTCGATCCCCTAAAAACCGTCCTGTCGTCATCGCTGCTGCAAATGCAGCATAGCCAAATCCATTAAATGCAATATCAACATTACGTTCATTAACCAAAAAAACGCCGCCCCAGTCAATAACTGAACCTTCAATGATCCCCATTAGAAAACAAAGAAAGCTCGCCAAGATAACAATGCCTTTCGGAAAAAAGAAACCTTTATCCTTTCTTTCTTTATTATTATCGTGATTATTTATAAGCCCGGAGAAAGAAAAAATAAATAACAACGATAATATAAAAGATATAACCAGACATGCGACAAGAGCAGAAAAGTTCATATAAAGTAATATCGATACGCCAGCCGCACCCAGAATCCCTCCCAAACTGAAAAACCCATGGAAGCCTGACATCAAGTTTCTCTTTGTATTTTTTTCCACTTCTACAGCCTGGATATTCATTGCAACATCCACTGTACCAATGGATGCCCCAAAGATAAAAAGCATAATTCCAAGCTGGGTAACACTCGAAGATAATATTAGAAGCGGTAAAGAAACAATAGCAAAAATTCCTGAAATTATAATAACCTTACGACAACCAAATAAAGTAGTCAGAAATCCTGTAACAGGCATGGATACAATTGACCCAAGACCCAGAAAAAACAATAAAACACCCAGCTCTCCTGAATCAATATTTAAAAAATTTTTTACCAAGGGTATCAAAGGAGCCCATGCCGCAATTCCCATACCAGCAGCTAAGAAAACAGCTCTAGTTGCAATCACATTATTCATAATCCATCTCAACCATAATGTTTATATAAAAACCCACGCTATACTTAATCACACAGGGTTATACACTTCATCTTGAAATCCGTTGTGTATATACCCGTCATCTTTCAAGCTGCCTCTTTGTTGGCTGCACTCGCTCACCCCAGTCGCATAGTTATCCATGCTCAGGGGACTTTCTCCTTTGCCGCCGCGATGCAACTCGAAATCCATAGGGTATAGAGTCATAAAAACATTAATTCATCCTTATGAATTAATTTTAATTTCAAAAGCATTCATTCCTCTTTTATCAATTTTAATTTCATCCCAGTGCTTAATTACTTCGAGAACTGAAGAGTGTATTTTCTCTTGTCCCCCGATTTGTATGACCTCACAACCTGCTGCTAATGCACTTTGTATTCCTGCATATGAATCTTCAAAAACTAAACAGTCTTTGGCTTTCATTCCCAAACGTTCAGCTGCCATGAGGTAGGGAGCAGGATGCGGTTTCCCGTCCTGTACATCATCAGAACCCACGATGAGATCCGGTATTTTAAGACCACAAACATTCATTCTATGATATGCAACTCTCTGGCTGGCTGAAGTGACTACAGCCCAAGGGCAATCATTTAAAGAAAGTAAAAATTCTTTTGCACCAAATAAAGCTTGTGCTGAACCTGAATGTTGAACTTCTAAATCATCCAATAATTGAACCTGTTCTTCCACATTCAAATGTGGGGCAATAGACAAAATAACATCTCTGGAACGAACACCATGACATATCTCCAATACATGTTGGATAGGCACATTCTGCATTTCGCACCATTTAGACCAAATCATTTCAACTTCCGATAAAGATTGAACCAAAGTCCCATCCATATCAAATAAAATAGCCTTTATATTATAAATCCCCATTACCCCTCCGATAATAAAAAACAAACACTGTAAACCATCCCAATCATTTATAATAAAACATAGGAATTACAATAAATCATCAGACCTATTTCATTAGGATAAATCAATATCACAGCATCTGCTAATTAATCACTTCAGATTATCTCCGGATCGTTTATAACCCAATAAATCTTAATGGAAAAAATGCCAAATATCATTATGCTATAGTTAATTAACGTCCTCGCCAGACTCCAGTTCTCTCTTGTATCCTCCCAGGCCACTGGGAACTGATCTAATTTCTTAGATAACCTATTTGTCAGATAAATAATTTCAGCATCAAATGCGTATCCATTAATCTTCTGCTTAGAAAACACTTCTTTTGCCACATCAGATTTCAACATTTTAAATGGACATTGAGAATCAGAAACTTTGCAATTCAATAGTAAGTTGACTATTTTTAAAAATATTTTACTAGTTATCTTCCTATATGAATTTGCTTTTGATTTATTCTTTGAAAAGCGCTCTCCAATAACCAAGTCAACATTTGAAACTTCAATCCTCCTGTATGCAATAAAAAAATCACTTTCTTTTATAGGAAAATCAATATCTGTATAAAAAATATATTTCCCTTTTGCTAAATCGACGCCTCTTCTAATGCTATAGCCTTTTCCATAGTTGCCACAGTTAGAGATCACCAGAACATCAGGATAATTTTTCTTTATTTTTACAACATCTTGGTCATGAAAATTATTTTTATCTGAATCGTTGACTATAATTATTTGTACCTTCAACTTCTCCTGAATGTTTCGGATACGCTGGATAGTTTTTTCAATAACAGAATAATTTTCATTATAGCGAGGAAGAATAATTGAAACATCAATAGCATCATCCTCTATGCGATGATTTTTTGTCTCCATAATGATACCTTAAGGTATAATGTACTAAAATCCCAATAATAATTTACCCAAATCTGTTAAGTGTATCTGAGATGTCTCTTGTTGATGTGCTTTTTTAACCGGAAAGGCTTTCCCTGTTATAGATGTCGTCGGCAAGCCTTTTTTATAAGCTACAATTCTCTCGGCAACTTGTTGTTCTGTAATATCTGTTCGTGGAAATAAGCAAAAATATTGAGCTAATCTTGGCTCATTCGAAGTATTAGGTATATTCCCGTGAGGCAGTGCACTGTCAAAAATGACATAATCCCCTGCTTTCAATGGAATTGATTTAATATTCATTCCTGTTGTATCAGGAAATCTACTGTTATATCCCGCTGGCTGTTTTGATAGCCATTCATAGATAACTTTATGAAAACCGGGAACACACTGGAAACCACCAGAATTACCATTATCATCAGTTAAGCTCAAAAGACCCTGTATTTTTCTTTCCAGTGGGCGTTTAGAAACATCAATATCCCAATGAATAAAACCTTCATATTTCCAGTTTTCGTTAACTGGAGGATTCATATTTACCCTGTCAACACTAACCAGTAAATCTGAGGTACCAAAAATCTTTTCATATACAGAGTAAATGATTTGATTCTGACGATTATCCCACAAAGCCTGATGATGATAAAAAGGAATCCGCCCCATTTCATCAATTCCTGAACGAGAGCGAATCTCCATGTTATAAAAATCACTCTGGTTACTCTTATCCATTTCCAAAAAATAAAATATAGCATCGACAGTTTTTTGAACTTGTTCTTTGCTTACTGCCGACTCTATGATGATATAACCATTATCATCCCAACTCTTTAAATACTTTTCCATTTTTCCTTCTGAAATAGATAAACTCATAATTTCCACCTACTTATATTTATTTCACTTGGTTATCTTATCAACGAACACAGTTTAATCTCTCTATCAGAGATAATTTAAGTGCATTAGACTTTGATCTAAAATGTTTATAAAACGGACGGGAAATATAAATCATTAAAATAAACTCAACCTAAGCCAAATAAAATTAAAGGATATTTTTTATAAAAAAATTGAGGTAAATCACAAATAAAATAAAAAACAAAAATTATTGTAAAATACCCACATTCAATTATTCCTTATCGAAAAAATGACAATAACAAATACCTCTCGTGAATATAAAAAATAATCATCATATATTTAATTTTATATTTCCACATTCCAGACACATCGTAATAATAAATATCTTACCAAAAATAATTAATGATATATTTTTCGTTTTTTAGAAACTTGAAGAGAGGAACTATAATTCTATATTTAGAATTATATGATTTTAACTCGCTCCCCTAGAAATAATTTACCTATTTCTAGGGGTTAAAAGTAAAAAAAAGTATTCTGACATTACCTGCATGCATTGCTGCATACAGGTAATACTAAAAAATATTTATGAGATAAAAATTATGAGGTAGGTTATTAATTATTTATATATCTGAAATAAATCTTCTCCTGTGGCAATAACTCCCTCTTTTGCAATCAGTCGGATTCCTGAATAGTTATCGATATTGCTGATAATAACTGGGCTTATCATTGATTTGGCATGAGAATTCAAATAATCAAGGTCTAATTTCAGTAACGCCGTTCCTGTTTTGACTTTCATGCCTTCTTTCACCAGACATTCAAACCCACGGCCGCCCAGAGAAACAGTATCAATGCCCATATGGACAATAACTTCAGCACCATTATCCGCCTCAATACATAACGCATGGTTAGTATCAAATATCTTTACCACCGTACCTGTAACGGGTGAGAAGACTGTTTCCGAGGTCGGATTAATTGCAATACCATCACCCACTAATTTACTGGAGAAAGCTTCATCCGGTACATCTTCCAGCTTGACTAACTCACCCGCTACAGGCGCTAGCAAAGTCAGAATTTCTTTATTTTCCTGCGTACTCTTTTTTTCTACCGGAGTATCAGACTCTGGAATATCATTTTCTGTCGCAGCGGCAATCGGGCCTTTAGCAATGACATCTTTCATGGCGCTAGCAATCAGTTCAGCACGCATACCAACAATAATCTGAACACTTCCTTTATTCAGGCGAATAACACCAGAAGCCCCAAGACGTTTAGTGACTCGTTCATTAACTAAACTGGAATCTTTCACGGATAAACGCAAACGGGTGATACAAGAGTCAATATTGATTAAATTGGCCGATCCACCTATCGCAGCAACATAGTTATATGCTTCTTCCTGAATATCGTTTTTGCCACCAGCATTCAATTTCATATCAGCATCAGTTCCCGCGGCAGAAGGTAGCTCACGGCCTAATGTCATCAGGTTGAATTTTTTGATAGTGAAACGAAATACAACATAATAGATACAGAAAAATACTAACCCTTGTGGGATCAGCATGTACCAGTGAACAGCTAACGGGTTGCGTGAGGAGAGGAAAAGATCAATAAAGCCGGCGCTGAAACCAAAACCGGCAATCCAATGCATCGCCGCTGCAATATAAACTGAAATACCCGTCATAATGGCATGCAGAAAATAAAGCACAGGTGCCACAAACATGAAAGAGAATTCAAGTGGCTCAGTTATACCAGTAAAGAATGCAGCAAATGCTCCCGCCAACATGATACCGCCAACCATTGCTTTATTCTCAGGACGGGCGCAGTGGTATATCGCCAATGCCGCTCCCGGTAACCCAAACATCATGATGGGGAAGAAACCAGCCTGATAACGCCCGGTAATACCCGGAATAGCCGTTCCTTCAGCAATAGATTTTCCTCCTCCCAGGAAGTTAGGAATGTCATTAATACCCGCCACATCAAACCAGAAAACTGAGTTCAACGCATGGTGCAAGCCTAAGGGTATTAGCAGACGATTAAAGAATGCATAAAGCCCCGCCCCTACAGATCCGAGGCTGGTAATACTTTCACCAAATACCACCAGCCAATCATAAATGACAGGCCAGACAAATATCAGGATAAAAGAAAGTAGAATCATTAAAAAAGAATTCAGGATCGGTACCAAACGGCGTCCACTGAAAAAAGACAGTGCCAGAGGTAATTCAACATTACTGTAGCGGTTATAAAGCTCAGCTGAAATAACCCCTATTAAAATACCAATAAACTGGTTATTAATTTTATTGAATGCCACTGGCACATCAGCAACCGGAATACCTTCAATCATCGCGATGGCTTCGGGCGAACATAGTTTCATAACAACCATAAACCCGACTAATCCGGTCAGTGCAGCAGCTCCGTCTTTATCTTTTGACATACCATAAGCAATACCAATTGCAAATAATATTGCCATGTTGTCAAGAATAGCCTTACCGGATGAGATAAACAAAGCTGCCATTTTATTGTCAGCTCCCCAACCGGTCGGATCAATCCAATATCCAATCCCGAGTAATATCGCCGCAGCAGGCAATGTTGCAACAGGCACCATTAATGCCCGACCAATCTGTTGTAAGTAAGTTAAAATGTTCACTCACGCCCCCTTAAAGCCCCATGAATGGAGTCTTTTGTTTAATGAATGATGTAATAACATCTTCATCTATTTGTTGTTGAATAATTTTAAGTCTAAGAAATTTATTTTTCATCGCAAATTAAATCATTCGTATGTGTGATAAAAATCACTTAAATTGATATATTTTTGAGCTAAATATGGCCTTAATCAAAAACTTATTTTATTATAAAAAATAACATTATCGCGTGTGTGTCCGGTAGAACCGCTGTAAAGAACAGGTATGATAGGCAGCTTTTGCCCTACCACTGTCCGTATAATTTTAATTTAATAAATGAATAATTTTTTGAAGAGGTCATCATGAGGCTGCTCCCCCTAACAAATGCAAGTGATGTAGGTCGATGGTCTGCTCACTATATTGTTAGAAAAATCAATGAATTCAAACCAACAGCAGAACGCCCTTTTGTTCTCGGCCTGCCTACAGGCAGTACACCATTAGCAACTTACAAAGAACTAATTTCTCTATATCAGGCAGGAAAAGTTAGTTTCAGAAATGTTGTAACCTTTAATATGGATGAATATGTTGGCATTCCTGAGGATCACCCCCAGAGTTACCACACTTTCATGTATCAGAATCTCTTCAATCATATTGATATTAAAAAAGAAAACATCAACTTACTCAATGGGAATGCGACAGATATCGAAGCTGAATGCTTACGCTATGAGAATAGAATTAAAGCGTATGGCAAAATTCATCTGTTTATGGGCGGTGTAGGTAACGACGGTCATATTGCATTTAACGAACCCGCGTCTTCTCTCTCTTCCCGTACACGAATTAAGACGCTGACTCTGGAAACACGAACTGCCAATTCCCGTTTTTTCGATAATAACGTGGAATCAGTCCCCCAATATGCGTTAACTATTGGTGTGGGTACGTTAATGGATGCTGAAGAGATCATTATTCTCGTAACCGGAACTCAAAAAGCACTGGCTCTACAAGCTGCTATTGAAGGTAATGTTAACCATATGTGGACAGTAAGCTGTCTACAGATACACCCAAAAACAATTATTGCGTGTGATGAAGCTGCAACAATGGAGTTAAGAGTAAAAACCGTAAAATATTTTCGCCAGATAGAGGCTGATATTCTGAGTGAATTCGCCAGTTAATACTTATTCAGGCATTTAGGTTCAGGCATTTAGGAGTCCAGAATGTACGCTTTAACCAACTGTATTATCTACACCGGACACGACAGGCTCAGTGAATATGCTGTTATTATTGAAGGTGGGATAATCAAGCATATTTGTCCGGAAAATGAGTTACCGGCAGGCATTGAACAGCATGACTTACAGGGTGCAAACCTCTCTCCCGGGTTTATTGACCTGCAAGTCAACGGTTGTGGCGGGGGCCAGTATAATGACCGCATGGAAGATATTACGGAAGGGACACTGCATATCATGCAGAAAACCAATCAGCGATACGGCTGTACCAGTTTTCTGCCAACGCTTATCACTAGCCCTGATGAGCTGATGATCAAAGCCATTGAAGTAATGCGTATCTATCTGGCTAACAACCCCAATCAGGCGATTGGTTTACATCTGGAAGGGCCTTACATCAATCCGGTAAAAAAAGGCACACATAATGCTGCCTATATACGCAAACCAACACCGGAAATGGTCAATTATTTGTGTATTAATGCCGATGTGATCAAGAAAATTACTCTTGCTCCTGAGATGGTAGAAAATCATTACATTCACCAGTTAACTGAAGCGGGCATTGTTGTTTCCGCGGGTCATTCCAACGCAACCTATGAAGAGGCGCGACGGGGATTCCAAAATGGTATTACCTTCTCCACTCATTTATACAATGCCATGCCGGCCATTTCTGGCCGACAGCCGGGGTTAATCAGCGCAATTTATGATACTACTGAAGTCTATGCCGGTATTATTTGTGACGGAATGCATGTTGCCTGGCCCAACATTCGTAGCGCCAAGCGTCTGAAAAATGAAAAATTAGTGCTTGTGACAGATGCCATTGTCCCTGCCGGGCTGGATGAAGACAGTAATATAGAACAATTCACCTTCGCCAATAAAACAATATATTATCGTAACGGGTTATGTGTCGATGAGAATGGCACATTAAGTGGCTCTTCAGCCACAATGATTGAGTGTGTCAGGAATAGTGTCGAAAAAGTTGGTATCGCTTTAGATGAAACACTGCGCATGGCAACCCTTTACCCAGCTAAAGCTATCGGTGTCGATAAACATCTTGGAACGATTGAGCCGGGTAAAGTAGCAAACCTGACAGCATTCACTCATGATTTCAAAATCTGTAAAACCATAGTTAACGGAAATATCGTTAATGACAATAACAACAAAGGAAATGAAGCTGAACTATCGAGCATAGTGCCTGATGAACAACCATAATACACAAAAACAAATCGCGAATATTGAGCTGGTCAAACAGCTCAATAGCGCCGTGGTCTATCGGTTGATAGACCAACTCGGGCCAATATCCCGTATACAAATTGCGGAAGAGAGCCAACTTGCTCCGGCCAGTGTGACAAAAATTACTCGTCAGTTAATTGAGCGTGGTTTGATTAAAGAAGTTGATCAGCAAGCATCTACTGGCGGACGTCGCGCTATTTCCATCGTCACAGAAACCAGCCATTTTCATACCATTGGTGTTCGGCTAGGCCGTCGGGATGCGACGATTGCGTTATTTGATATGAGCGCCAGACAATTGGCTGAAGAGCAACATCCTGTTCTGGAAAATAGCCAGCAAGAAGTCGAACAACGGATTATCTCCGTGATTGAAGACTTTATCAGCAGAAATCAGCGGCGTAACCGCGAGCTGATCGCGATCTCCATTATTGTCCCCGGATTAGTTGATCCCCATAATGGCATTATCCGCTATATGCCACATATTAAAGTCGATAACTGGCCATTAGTGCAAAACCTGCGCAATCACTTCAATATTTCATGTTTTATCGGGCACGACATCCGCAGCTTGGCGCTGGCAGAAAACTATTTCGGAGCCACTCGCGATTGTGAAGACTCTCTTCTTGTACGTGTTCATCGTGGTGTAGGTGCTGGCGTTATTATCAAAAATAATATCTTGCTCAATAAACGTGGCAATCTGGGAGAGATAGGCCATATCCAAATTGAACCACTGGGTGAGCGTTGCCATTGCGGTAATTTTGGTTGTCTGGAGACGATCGCATCCAATCCGGCCATAGAAGCTAAAATACAGCACCAATTACAGCAGGGGTTTCCAAGTAAGCTGACATTGGATAAATGCAGCATCCATGACATATGTCGCGCGGCTAATCAGGGTGACTCTCTGGCAGTCGAAGTGATCAGGCAGGCAGGGCATAACCTCGGTAAAGCCATCGCCATTGCCATTAACTTCTTTAACCCACAGAAAGTTGTTATTGCCGGTGATATCACTGAAGCAGAGCAGGCTCTGCTTACCGCTATTCAAAATTGCATCAACACTCAGACTTTAAAAAACTTCCGTGAAGACCTGCCTATCGTGGTTTCCGAATTAAATCACTGTTCTGCAATAGGCGCATTCGCCTTAACGAAGCGAGCTATGCTCAATGGTCTGCTGTTACAACACCTTCTTGGAGGATAATCCGCCACATTAGCTGCTTTTATCATCAAGATGATTACAGGGCAAACAAACAAGCGATTTTATGCATATTTTTTTAAAAAAGCAGTTGACGCATCTGTCTGATATACGCATAATGCGCCCCGCACCGCCGATGAAGGCAAAGCGAAAAAAGATGGCTACGTAGCTCAGCTGGTTAGAGCACAGCACTCATAATGCTGGGGTCACAGGTTCGATTCCCGTCGTAGCCACCATCTTTGCGGGAGTGGCGAAATTGGTAGACGCACCAGATTTAGGTTCTGGCGCCGCAAGGTGTGCGAGTTCAAGTCTCGCCTCCCGCACCATTTCTTCTTCGGTTGCACTTAAATCGAGTTTTGCTAAGGTTGTTTTAAGTTTTAGTGTGTTGTTTTTCAGGTGGGGTATCGCCAAGCGGTAAGGCACCAGGTTTTGATCCTGGCATACCCTGGTTCGAATCCAGGTACCCCAGCCATATTTCTGAAAACGATAATTGCTAAGAAATAGATAACCGTTAATAAAACAAGGTTTAAAATGAAAATATTCAGGTGGGGTATCGCCAAGCGGTAAGGCACCAGGTTTTGATCCTGGCATACCCTGGTTCGAATCCAGGTACCCCAGCCATTCTCCTGAAGGTTTTCATAAAATTTACGGTTAACGTAAATGGCTACGTAGCTCAGCTGGTTAGAGCACAGCACTCATAATGCTGGGGTCACAGGTTCGAATCCCGTCGTAGCCACCATTTTAAATTCAGTTGGGGTATCGCCAAGCGGTAAGGCACCGGATTCTGATTCCGGCATTCCCAGGTTCGAATCCTGGTACCCCAGCCAAATTTTCAAAACGTTGACTGAACTGATAACCACCTTTTGGTGGTTTTTTTTTGTTTTTGTGCCAAAAAATATCTCCAGCTTACCGCTTTATAGTCTCCATCTTTGTTTGATGACCAGCCTAAAATTGACACATCTAACCCTGTTTATGAAGTGCTCAGTAGAAAACATATCTAAGGGTAAAAGTATTAAAAAACAGCTCCTACCCTCAAAAATATTTGCTAAAAAACAGTAATCACCCCCCCAGCGCATATTTCAGCGCCAGTTTTTTCAGTGCGCCTGAGCGCTGCGCTGCCATCAAGGCCAGATTACGCATAGTTTTCAATCCCGGCAGATCATGGCTGAATGCAGTGTGAAAAAGATCCATTCCCGCCTGCATGACCAAATTATCCGGCATCCTGCGGCGTTGATAACGCATCAGTACAGTCAGGGAATCCCACTCTTCCAGTGATTCTTTGGCATCAATCAATACATTGAGTAAAGCATCTACATCCCGATAGCCCAGATTGACACCCTGCCCTGCCAGTGGGTTAATTGTATGAGCTGCATCCCCCAGCAAAACCAGCCCTTCACGTACATAATCACTGGCATGATGGCGGGCCAGAGGAAATGAACCAGCAGCAATCGGAGTCACTTTACCCAAACGGGCCGGAAATGCCTGAAATATTTCCCGCTCAAGCTGTGTCATTGACATCGCCTGTAACTGACGAATGCGGGCGGGAGAGTCATACCACACCAGCGATGCCCACTGGTCGAATAACGGCAGAAAGGCTCTGGGACCAGAAGGAAAAAATTGCTGCCATGTTATGTCCTGCTGAGGTTGTTCCGTTTTAACAGTTATCAACATACACGACTGACGATATTGCCATCCCCTGCTGCCAATTCCCGCTAATTGCCGAACCTGAGAACGGGCGCCATCAGCACCGATAATCAAACGAGTGTTTAATTCCGTACCATCAGTCAATTCAAGCTGCCATGTTTTATGGTCACCATGACGCTGCATCGATTTCAGCTCTGCGGGGCAAAACAGTGTCAGGTTAGGATACCGTTCAAACTCCTGCCACAAAGCCAGTTGCAGAATACGGTTTTCTACCATGTACCCAAGTTCAGGCAGGCCGAGACTTACTGCATCAAAAATCACATTGGAATCATTCTGTTCCCATGTCTCCAGCTTCCGATAAGGTGCGCTACGCATCTGCACAACATGTTCCCAAGCACCCAATTGCTTCAGTAAATCCACGGATGCCCGACTAATGGCAGAAATACGAATATCCGGTTCGCTTTCTGCACAATAGGGTTGTGGCGGCTGATGTTCCAACAGAGCGACACGCCAGCCTTCCTGCGCCAATCCCAATGCCGTTGCCGCACCAATCATCCCGGCACCCACGATAACCATATCGAATTTTTGTTGTGGATTATTCATATTCATCACGCTATTAACTTCTTGATTAAAATAGTGTACCGGAATTTTCCCTTTCCGGCTGTGAATATCCGGTGTTACAGTCTGGTCACTGGTGCCTCAAATGAATACAATAGTCTGTAACATTATGCTAAACACACTGTATTCAATATGCTGGTTCAATAGACTATGCTTTTCAGTGTTGACGCATCATTCCACTGGAAACACCGGATACACAAAATGTCGACGATAAAAAAACTGTATATCAAAACCTGGGGCTGTCAGATGAATGAATACGATTCATCCAAGATGGCCGACCTGCTGGAAACCACTCACGGTTATCAGTTAACCGATATCGCCGAAGACGCAGATATCTTACTCTTGAATACTTGTTCAATCCGTGAAAAGGCCCAAGAAAAAGTCTTTCACCAACTCGGACGCTGGAAAGGACTGAAAGACAAAAACCCTGAAGTTATCATTGGCGTCGGGGGCTGTGTGGCTTCTCAGGAAGGGGATTACATTCGCCAGCGTGCACCGAGTGTTGATATTATATTCGGGCCACAAACCCTGCACCGCCTGCCGGAAATGATTAATCATGTGAAAGGCACCCGCAGCCCTGTTGTTGATATCAGTTTCCCTGAGATCGAGAAATTCGACCGCCTGCCAGAACCCCGTGCTGATGGCCCGACGGCTTTTGTTTCTATCATGGAAGGCTGTAATAAATACTGCACATTCTGTGTGGTTCCTTACACCCGTGGGGAAGAAGTCAGCCGTCCTTGTGATGATATTCTGTTTGAAATTGCTCAGCTTGCTGCGCAGGGTGTGCGTGAAGTAAACCTGCTCGGCCAGAACGTGAATGCTTATCGCGGTGCAACATTTGACGGAGATATCTGCACATTTGCTGAATTACTGCGTCTGGTTGCTGCTATTGACGGAATCGACCGCATACGCTTCACCACCAGCCATCCGATTGAATTTACCGACGATATCATCGCCGTGTATGAAGACACCCCTGAACTGGTCAGCTTCCTGCACTTACCTGTCCAGAGTGGCTCTGACCGCATTCTGACTCTGATGAAACGTGCTCATACTGCGCTGGAATATAAAGGAATTATTCGCCGTTTGCGGAAGGCTCGCCCTGATATCCTGATCAGTTCAGATTTCATCATTGGTTTCCCGGGTGAAACACAGGATGACTTTGAAAAAACAATGAAATTAATTGCCGATGTTAATTTCGACATGAGTTTCAGTTTTATTTATTCAGCACGTCCGGGTACCCCTGCGGCCGATTTGCCGGATGATGTGAGTGAAGACGAGAAAAAACAGCGTCTGTACCTTCTCCAGCAACGTATAAATCAACAAGCTATGAGCTTCAGCCGGGCGATGATTGGCAGTACTCAGCGTGTTCTAGTTGAAGGCCCATCCCGTAAGAATATTATGGAGCTTTCCGGACGCACGGAAAATAACCGTGTAGTTAATTTTGAAGGCGCACCTGATATGATTGGCAAGTTTGTTGATGTTGAAATTGTCGACGTCTATGCCAATTCCCTGCGCGGTAAGGTCATCCGCACCGAAGATGAAATGGATTTACGTGTCTATGAATCACCTGAATCAGTCATTGCCCGAACCCGTAAGGAAGACGAAATCGGTGTTGGCATTTATCAGCCTTCATAACAAGTCAGCCTTAATGACAGGATAGCCGTAAAAGAACAGGATAACTTTAACAAATAGGCCGGATTCACAGGCCTTAACATAGAGATAATCAGTGACACAAATCAACCCACAAGTAGCAACACAAGAGATCTTTCTGGAACCCGCAGATAATCAGCGATTAATGAGCCTGTGTGGCCCACTTGATGACAATCTGAAACAACTTGAGCGTCGTTTGGGAATAGAGATAAACCGCCGCGACAATCGTTTCAAATTGGTGGGCAAGCCACTGTGTGTCAGCGCAGTAGCCAGTATACTGCGCCGCCTGTATGTTGAAACCGCCCCTGTACGCGGAGTGATACCGGATCTTGAACCTGAGCAGATTCATCTGGCTATCACGGAAACCCGCGTACTGGAGCAAACAGCAGAAAGCGTCCCTGACTACGGTAAGACCGTGAATATCAAAACCAAACGGGGCGTAGTCAAACCCCGTACACCTAATCAGGCTCAGTATATTGCCAATATTCTTAGCCATGATATTACGTTTGGTATCGGGCCTGCGGGAACAGGTAAAACCTATCTGGCCGTTGCAGCAGCGGTTGATGCACTGGAGCGTCAGGAAATCCGCCGGATATTGCTCACCCGTCCTGCTGTTGAAGCCGGGGAAAAACTGGGCTTTCTGCCGGGGGATCTGAGCCAGAAAGTCGATCCTTATCTACGTCCGCTTTACGATGCATTATTTGAGATGCTGGGATTTGAAAAAGTTGAGAAGCTGATCGAAAGAAATGTCATTGAAGTTGCTCCACTAGCCTATATGCGTGGACGAACGCTCAATGATGCCTTTATTATTCTCGACGAAAGCCAGAATACAACCATCGAACAGATGAAAATGTTTCTGACCCGTATTGGTTTCAACTCCAAAGCAGTTATCACTGGTGATGTCACCCAGATAGACCTGCCCAGAGGCCAGAAATCAGGCCTGAGTCATGCGATGGAAGTTTTATCTGACGTTGATGATCTTAGCTTTAACTTTCTCTACAGCGAAGATGTTGTGCGCCATCCGGTGGTTGCCAAAGTCGTTATCGCCTATGAAATATGGGAAGCCGCTGAGCAGAAACGTAAACAGGCGCTTAATGAAAAGCGCAGGCAGGAAGCACAATGAGTTCAGTTATATTAGATTTACAGATTGCATGTGAAAAACCAGAAGGGCTTCCTGAGGAGGTCCTTTTCCAAAACTGGCTGGAAGGCGTTTTGCCGCAATTTCAGGCAGAAAGTGAAGTCACAATCCGTTTAGTCGATGAGGCAGAAAGCCACGAATTAAACCTCACTTATCGAGGGAAAGATAAACCAACCAATGTGTTATCTTTCCCGTTTGAAGCTCCGCCTGAAGTTGAACTCCCCTTGCTCGGTGATTTAATCATATGCCGTCAGGTTGTTGAAAAAGAAGCTCAGGAGCAGCAAAAAACAGTCGAAGAACACTGGGCACATATGGTGATACACGGCTGTCTTCATCTGCTTGGATATGACCATATTGAAGATGAAGAAGCAGAAGAAATGGAATCTCTGGAAACAGAAATTCTGGGAAAAATGGGTTATCCTGATCCCTATCTTGCGGAAAAAGAATAACCACCAATAATATTTTTATGATAAATATTACGATCACTTTAATTAATGAGGAAATACAATTAGAACGCCATGAGCGACGACCATCCTTCTAGTAACGATAGCCCTGGACCTAAGAAAGGCTTTTTTGCACTTCTTAATCAGATTTTCCACGGTGAGCCGAAAAACCGCGATGATTTAGTTGAACTGATCCGTGATTCAGAACAGAACGACCTCATCGACCCCGATACCCGAGAAATGCTCGAAGGGGTGATGGATATTGCTGACCAGCGTGTGCGTGACATTATGATCCCACGCTCACAAATCGTTACCTTAAAACGCAACCAGCCTCTGGACGAATGTCTGGATGTCATTATCGAGTCAGCCCACTCCCGTTTCCCTGTGATCAGCGAGGATAAAGATCACATTGAAGGCATTCTGATGGCAAAAGATCTTCTGCCATTTATGCGTACGAACGCAGAACCTTTCAGCATTGATAAAGTTCTGCGGCAAGCGGTGGTGGTGCCGGAAAGTAAGCGCGTTGACCGATTGCTGAAAGAGTTTCGTTCCCAACGCTACCATATGGCGATTGTTATCGATGAATTCGGCGGTGTTTCCGGTCTGGTCACGATTGAAGATATACTTGAACTGATTGTAGGCGAAATTGAAGACGAGTACGACGATGACGAAGATAACGACATTCGTGCCCTGAGCCGCCATACTTATTCAGTACGAGCATTGGCTCAGATTGAAGATTTCAACGATGTTTTCGGCACTAATTTCAGTGATGAAGAAGTTGATACCATAGGCGGATTGGTCATGCAGGCATTCGGGCATCTGCCTTCCCGTGGAGAATCCATCAGCATTAATGGCTATCATTTCAAAGTAGCCATGGCAGATAGCCGTAAAATCATTCAGGTTCATGTAAAAATACCGGATGATGCTGAAGTTCCTGGCCTTGATAAAGACTAATGGGATCTGGATGAACAAAACCTCATTAATAAGTTGCCAGCGGCTGCGTGCCTTGCTGGCGCTTTTCTTCGGAGCCAGTGGAACACTGGCTTTTTCACCTTTTGATTTCTGGCCTGCTGCTCTTATCTCCCTCTTTGGCCTGCAGACCCTGACGTTAAACCGAACCAGCCGACAAGCAGCCTTTATTGGTTTCTGCTGGGGGCTTGGGTTGTTCGGCAGCGGAACAAACTGGGTTTATGTCAGTATTGCCGGTTTCGGGGGTATGCCAACCGCCGTTAATATCTTTTTAGTTGTTTTGTTGGCGGCTTACCTTGCGCTCTATCCAGCTCTGTTTGCCGGGTTACTTAACCGCTTTTTCCCTGCTTCAAACGGGATCAGGCTGATGATTGCCAGCCCTGCTCTGTGGCAGTTAACGGAATTTTTACGTGGCTGGGTGCTTACCGGTTTTCCGTGGCTACAATTTGGTTACAGTCAAATTGATGGCCCGTTAAAAGCCATTGCGCCGCTTTTCGGGGTAGAAGGTATTACTTTCCTGTTGATGATTATCAGCGGGTTGCTGGTTTTTGCTACCGTACATAAAAAAATCGTAGCTGCCATCGCTGCCATTGTTTTGCTGATGTTACCGTGGCCAATGAGGCATTATCAGTGGTATACCTTACTACCGGAAAAATCGGCTGATATAGCACTGGTACAGGGGAATATCCCTCAGGAAATAAAATGGGATCCTTCAGCATTGGGCAAAACACTGGATATCTATCTGGATAACAGCCGCCCTTTTATTGGGAAAGTTCCCATCATTATCTGGCCAGAAGCAGCAATTCCTGACTATGAACACAACCAGAGTCTCTTCCTGACCAAACTGGATGCATTGCTCAGGCAACATCACACCAGCCTGATTACCGGTATTCCCGATGCACGACCAACATTAGACGGATACAAATTCTATAACAGCATTATTGTGTTAGGAGAGAAAACGCCTTACCAGTATCCGGCGGCTGACCGCTATGACAAACATCACCTTGTGCCGTTTGGTGAATTTGTACCGCTGGAATCATTACTGCGTCCATTGGCGCCCTTATTTAACCTGCCAATGTCCTCTTTCAGTCAGGGCAGTTATATACAACCTCAGCTTTCTGTGGCTGGTTATGACATTACTGCTGCTATCTGTTATGAAATCATTTTGGGTGAGCAAGTCCGCGATAATTTCAAACCCAGCACAGAATTTTTGCTGACAATTTCCAACGACGCGTGGTTCGGACGATCTATTGGCCCGTGGCAACACTTCCAGATGGCACGGATGCGCTCTCTTGAACTGGGTCGCCCATTATTACGGGGCACCAATAATGGCATTACTGCCGTAATCCGGCCAGATGGTTCAATACAGGCTGAAATTCCGCAGTTCACCCGTCAGGTCTTGGAAGCAGAAGTCACTCCAGCCAGTGGGATCACCCCTTATTTCCGTATTGGGAACTGGCCGGTTTGGGGAATGACTGTATTGTTTATTTTGTTTGGATTAATCAGAAACCGCCGCCATACTTAGTTAAGTATTTAACAATACCCCCTAAAAATCCTCCAAAGAATAAGTTCAGAATGTATTTACATACTGAACTTATTCTTTCTCGTATATCATGTTAGGTAATTTCTCCAAGACGAATCCCTCCATTAGTTCCATTTCTAAAATATTCACAAAAAACACAAAAACAGCCTAAAAAATCACCGCACTACGGTATTTATTCCTAAAAAGTGCAAACTGTGAACGAGATTCAAAATTATTTGCCACAAAATCACACTTAAACAAAATTGTTTGTTTATAGTTCGAGTTGGCTCGCAAAATAAAAACATCAATGTTTCAAAAAAGTAACATTATGAATTATTTTTTTACGACTCATACACAAAACAATATTAGAAATTAATTTCTATGTTAACGATATCTGTAAAACAGAAATAAAAGCATAGATCCACCCCCTGCAAACAAACCCAGTATTGAATAAAACAACCACATGAAGGAGCTGTATATGCGTAAGTTGATGTTAGCCACAATGTTTCTTAGCGCGGTAGGAGCTGCCCATGCTGAGGAACTGACCGGCACACTGAAAAAAATTAAAGACAGTGGAGTTGTTGCTGTCGGGCACAGAGAATCTTCTGTTCCATTTGCTTATTATGATGGAAAACAGAATGTTGTCGGTTTCGCCCAGGACCATTCCAATTTAATCGTGGAAGCGATTAAGAAAAAAATTGGTGCTCCTGATCTGCAAGTTAAGTTAATTCCGGTTACTTCCCAGAACCGTATTCCATTACTCCAAAATGGGACTTTTGATTTTGAATGTGGTTCAACCACCAATACTCCCGAGCGCCAAAAACAGGCCGCATTCTCCAATACTATTTTTATCGTCAATACCCGCCTTCTGACCAATAAAGATTCAGGTATCAAAGGATTTGATGATCTGGGTGGAAAAAATGTTGTTGTCAGTGCCGGTACAACATCTGAAATGTTGCTGAATAAGCTCAATGACGAGAAAAAAATGAAGATGCGCATTATCAGCGCAAAAGATCATGGTGATTCATTCCGGACACTGGAATCAGGCCGTGCTGTCGCCTTCATGGTTGATGATGCGCTATTGGCAGGAGAGCGCGCCAAAGCGAAAAAACCTGAACAGTGGATTATCGTTGGTGAACCGCAATCTAAAGAAGCTTATGGCTGTCTGATGCGCAAGGATGACCCTCAGTTCAAGAAGCTGCTGGATGAAACGGTTGCAGAAATACAGACGTCAGGCAAAGCCGCAGAAAGGTTCGATATCTGGTTCAAGCAGCCGATTCCACCCAAAAATCTGAATATGAATTTTACTCTGTCTGATGAGATGAAAGAGCTGTTCAAAGCACCAAATGATAAGTCACTGAATTAATTATAAACCTAAAACCCCGATTTCATTGGCACGACGGGTATGAGGTAGCCGTTTCCTACCTCATTTTTATGTTTCAGGGAGCATATGTATGTCAATTGATTGGAACTGGGGCATCTTTCTACAGGAAGCGCCTTTTGGTAATACCACCTATCTGGGGTGGATCATTTCTGGATTTCAGGTAACTGTCGCTCTTTCAATATGTGCCTGGGTTATTGCATTTATTGTCGGTTCTTTTTTCGGCATTCTGCGAACTGTCCCGAATAAATTTCTTTCCGGGTTAGGAACCTGCTATGTCGAACTATTTCGTAACGTTCCCCTTATAGTCCAGTTTTTTATATGGTATCTGGTTGTTCCGGAATTCCTGCCCAAAAACCTGAGTGACTGGTTCAAAATGGACTTAGATCCTAATATCCAGTTTTTCCTTTCCTCATTGGTTTGTCTCGGATTATTTACCGCAGCACGAGTATGTGAGCAAGTCAGGGCTGCTATTCAATCCCTGCCACGGGGACAAAAAGCCGCAGGGCTGGCAATGGGGCTGACGCTGCCTCAGACTTACCGTTACGTTCTGCTACCCAACGCTTATCGTGTCATTACGCCACCTATGACCTCAGAAATGCTCAATCTGGTGAAAAACTCCGCGATTGCTTCAACTATCGGTCTGGTGGATATGGCAGCACAGGCAGGGAAATTACTGGATTATTCAGCACATGCCTATGAAACATTTACGGTTATCACACTGGCATATGTGGGTATCAATCTCGTGATTATGCTGGCAATGAGCATGCTAGAGAAAAAAATACAGCTGCCGGGCAACATAGGAGGGAAATAGAACATGTATCAATTTGACTGGAGTTCAATTGTTCCCAGCCTGCCGCTTCTGTTGGATGGATTAATCATCACCGCAGAGATCACACTGATAGCTATCGTGATTGGCATTGCCTGGGGAACCATTCTGGCAATGATGCGGCTTTCTTCCATTAAGGCTCTGAGCTGGTTTGCGGCCCTGTATGTTAACCTCTTCCGTTCCGTACCTCTGGTAATGGTATTGTTATGGTTCTATTTAATTGTGCCTAGCTTAGTTCAAAATGTTCTGGGTATATCACCAAAAACTGATATCCGATTAATCTCTGCAATGGTAGCGTTCTCAATCTTTGAAGCGGCCTATTATTCTGAAATTATCCGGGCCGGTATCCAGAGTATTTCCCGTGGTCAGTCAGCCGCATCGCTGGCATTAGGGATGACACACATGCAAAGTATGCGTTTGGTCATTCTGCCACAGGCATTCCGGGCAATGATACCGTTGCTGCTGACGCAGGGCATTGTATTATTTCAGGATACTTCTCTGGTATACGTATTGAGTCTGGCGGATTTTTTCCGTACAGCAAGTAATATCGGTGAACGTGACGGTACACAGGTTGAAATGGTTCTGTTTGCCGGGTTGGTTTATTTTATTATTAGTTTTTCCGCCTCGATGCTGGTTAACTATTTAAAGAAAAGGACTATTTAATGATCTCGCTGAAAAATGTATCCAAATGGTATGGCCAGTTTCAGGTGCTGAATGACTGTTCAACTGAAGTCAAAAAAGGCGAAGTCGTGGTCGTCTGCGGGCCTTCTGGTTCTGGCAAATCCACACTCATAAAAACGGTCAACGGCCTCGAGGCTGTCCAGCAAGGTGAAATTTCGGTCAATGGAACAAAAGTCAATGATAAAAAAACCGATCTGGCACAATTACGTTCCCAAGTCGGCATGGTATTTCAACATTTTGAACTGTTTCCTCATCTGTCGATCATAGACAATCTGACGCTGGCTCAGGTTAAAGTTCTCAAGCGCGATAAGCAGGCAGCAACAGAAAAAGGCCTGAAACTGCTAGATAGAGTTGGATTATCAAACCACGCCCATAAATTCCCTTCCCAGCTTTCCGGCGGGCAACAGCAGAGGGTAGCTATCGCACGTGCTCTCTGTATGGATCCGATTGCCATGCTGTTTGACGAACCCACTTCTGCCCTTGATCCAGAAATGATCAATGAAGTGCTGGATGTAATGGTTGAACTGGCTAACGAAGGAATGACCATGATGGTCGTTACCCATGAAATGGGGTTTGCAAAAAAAGTGGCTCATCGCGTTATCTTTATGGATGAGGGAGCAATTGTCGAAGACAGCAGAAAAGAAGATTTCTTCGTCAACCCTAAATCAGAACGCGCCCGCGATTTTCTGGCAAAAATTCTGCATTGATTACGTTCCTGGCCGGCGGTATCAACATACCGCCGGCTTTAAGCCACATCTGTGCCCGGTAGGAAAGATGAAGAGGGGTAAAAATTCACTAATTTTCTGTGTTGTGCCACTAACAGGTGTTGTTGCCCCTATTCCTATCCGCTATGCTATGGCATCTTAAATTTCATAAACAAACATACTCGCTATACCCAATAAATTTCGAGTTGCTTCGCGTCGGCAGGGAGTTAATCCCAGATAGCCCAACAAAGAGGCAGCCTGAAAGGTGAAGGGTATAAAGGCGTAGCATTATTACTCACCATAGGATCATCGGTGCCATGCAAGAACAATATCGTCCAGAAGACATAGAGCAACAAGTCCAGCTTCATTGGCAAGAGAAGCAAACTTTTAAAGTGACCGAAGACAGCAGCAAAGAAAAATACTACTGCCTGTCCATGCTACCTTACCCTTCTGGCCGACTACATATGGGCCATGTCCGTAACTACACTATTGGTGATGTGATTTCCCGTTACCAACGTATGCTTGGTAAAAATGTCCTGCAACCTATCGGTTGGGATGCATTCGGTTTACCGGCGGAAGGCGCGGCAGTTAAAAACAATACCGCACCAGCACCGTGGACTTATTCCAATATCGAATACATGAAAGGCCAGCTGAAAATGCTGGGATTTGGTTACGACTGGGATCGTGAAGTCACAACCTGTACACCGGAATATTATCGCTGGGAACAATGGTTCTTCACCAAACTGTATGAAAAAGGTCTGGTTTACAAAAAAACCTCTGCAGTGAACTGGTGTCCGAACGATCTGACCGTTCTGGCGAATGAGCAGGTTATTGATGGTTGCTGCTGGCGCTGTGACAGCCCTGTAGAACGTAAAGAAATCCCGCAGTGGTTTATTAAAATCACCGATTACGCAGAAGAATTGCTGAACGATCTGGATAAGCTGGAAGAGTGGCCTGAGCAGGTCAAAGTTATGCAACGTAACTGGATTGGCCGTTCAGAAGGTGCTGAAATCACCTTTAATGTTGCTGACAGTCAGGAAAAACTGACCGTCTATACCACTCGCCCGGATACCTTTATGGGTGCTACCTATGTTGCTGTAGCGGCGGGTCATCCTCTGGCAAAACAGGCGGCGGAAAACAATTCTGAGTTGGCAGAATTTATCAACGAATGCCGTAATACCAAAGTTGCTGAAGCAGATATGGCAACAATGGAGAAAAAAGGCATGCCGACCGGTATGTTCGTAATCCATCCATTAACTAACGAAAAAATGCCTATCTGGGTTGCCAACTTCGTTCTGATGGAATACGGCACAGGTGCAGTTATGGCGGTTCCGGGCCATGATCAGCGTGACTGGGAATTCGCAACCAAATATAACCTGCCAATAAAAGCGGTCATTCTGAACAACGAGGGTAATGTACCAAACGTTCAGGAAAGCGTATTTACCGATAAAAACGCGCTGGTCAATTCCGGCGAATTCAGTGGGCTGAGCCATGAAGACGGCTTCAATGCTATCGCTGATAAACTGGTTGAAATGGGTGTAGGCAAACGCAAAGTTAACTATCGCCTGCGTGACTGGGGAGTTTCCCGTCAGCGTTACTGGGGTGCACCAATTCCAATGGCAACACTGGAAGATGGTACAGTAGTTCCGGTTCCTGAAGATCAACTGCCGGTTATTCTGCCGGAAGATGTTGTAATGGATGGCATCACCAGCCCGATTAAAGCAGATCCGGAATGGGCGAAAACCACTATTAATGGTCAGCCTGCATTACGTGAAACGGATACCTTCGATACCTTTATGGAATCGTCATGGTATTACGCTCGTTATACCTGCCCGGATTATGATAAAGGCATGCTTGATCCTGCCGCTGCTAACTACTGGCTGCCAGTGGATCAATATATTGGTGGTATTGAACACGCCATTATGCACCTGATGTATTTCCGTTTCTTCCACAAACTGATGCGTGATGCGGGTCTGGTCAATTCAGATGAGCCAGCAAAACATCTGCTGTGTCAGGGCATGGTTCTGGCAGAAGCCTTCTACTACACTGGCAGCAACGGTGAAAAAATCTGGGTATCTCCGGCTGATGCTATTGTTGAACGTGACGAGAAAGGCCGCATCACCAAAGCAATGGATAGTGATGGTCATGAACTGGTTTATACCGGCATGAGCAAAATGTCCAAATCCAAAAATAACGGTATCGACCCACAACTTATGGTTGATAAATACGGTGCTGATACTGTTCGTTTGTTTATGATGTTCGCTGCACCACCAGAGCTGACTCTGGAATGGCAGGAATCCGGTGTAGAAGGGGCTAACCGCTTCCTGAAACGTGTATGGCGTCTGGTTCACGAGCATGTAAGCAAAAATGCTGACAAAGGCGAAATTCAGCCACTGGATATCACCAGCCTGACAACCGAACAGAAAGATTTGCGTCGTGACCTGCACAAAACTATTGCTAAAGTCACAGATGATATCGGCCGCCGTCAGGCATTCAATACCGCAATAGCCGCTATCATGGAACTGATGAATAAACTGACCCGCGCACCGCTGGAAACAGAGCAAGATCGTGCCCTGATGCAAGAAGCGCTGACAGCCGTTGTACGTATGCTTTCACCTATCACACCACATGCTTGTTTCGTGATGTGGAAAGCACTTGGTAATGAATGTGACATCGATACCGCTGCATGGCCACAGGCTGATGAAAAAGCCATGGTTGATGATACTAAACTGGTTGTCATTCAGATCAACGGTAAAGTTCGTGGCCGTATCACCGTACCGGCAGATGCGACAAAAGAATATGTTCAGGAGATGGCTTCTCAGGAATACAGCGTAACGAAATACCTTGAAGGCGTCAGTATCCGGAAAGTTATCTATGTTCCGGGTAAATTGCTGAATCTGGTCGTTGGTTAATATTATAGGAAAGAGTATGCGACATCGTATTTTCACGTTGTTGCTGGGGTTAGCGGTGCTTGTCACCGCTGGCTGCGGCTTTCATCTACGTGGCACAACACAGGTTCCCAAAGAACTCCAGACATTACAGCTAAACTCTGGTGATCCTTATGGGCCATTGGCACGGGCAGTACGTCAGCAGCTACGTCTGAACGATGTCAGAATTGCTGAACAGGCCAGTGCCTCATTGCCAATTCTGAAATTACTGGGTTCAAGTGAAAACAATGTCACGGTTTCAGTCTTTCAGGATGGTAAAGCGGCGGAACGCCAACTAGTGCTGGATGTTGATGCACAGGTTCTGATGCCAAATGGTAACATTTATCCACTAGAGGTCAGGGTTGAACGTTCGTTTTTTGATAACCCGTTGGAAGCACTGGCAAAAGATGCAGAAAACGAACTTGTTAAGCAGGAAATGCGTGAACAAGCGGCTCGTCAGCTGATACGCAAACTGCTGACAATTCAAAGTTCAGAGCAACCTAAATCTGCTGAAACACAAAAGCAATGATCAGACTCTATCCTGAACAACTTCTTTCGCAGCTCAATGAAGGGCTGCGAAATAACTACCTGCTATGGGGCAATGAGCCATTGCTGCTACAGGAAAGTCAGGACAGTATCCGGAAGGTAGCTGAGCAGCACGGCTTTCTGGAGCATTTCTCGTTTTCACTGGATAACCATACCGAGTGGGATGAAATCTTCAGTTTATGCCAGTCACTCAGCCTTTTCGCCAGCCGTCAGTCAATTACCCTGTTGTTACCTGAAAATGGTCCCAATGCTGCAATGGCGGAACGTCTGGCTAAGCTATCAGAATTACTGCATGACGATGTTTTGCTGATACTCCGTGGGCATAAACTGACCAAGGCACAGGAAAACAGCACCTGGTTCAAAGCGATCGGGAAAGATGGTGTTTATGTCAGCTGCCTCAATCCTGAGCAAAACCGTCTTCCTCAATGGGTCGCACAACGCGCAAAAAGCATGGGCCTGTCACTGGAAGATGAAGCTAACCAGTTACTGTGTTATTGCTACGAAGGAAATCTGCTGGCATTGTCACAGGCGCTGGAGCGGCTCTCACTGCTCTATCCTGATAATCGCCTGACGCTTCATCGGGTCGAAGAGGCTGTCAATGATGCGGCACATTTTGCCCCTTACCATTGGATCGATGCGCTACTGGCAGGCAAAGTCAAACGCGGATGGCATATCCTGAAACAATTGCGGCAGGAAGATACCGAAGAGATTATTCTGCTTCGTACTATACAGCGAGAACTGATGCTACTGTTAACCCTTAAGCGTCAGGAAAAAACAATACCTTTAAAGACACTGTTTGATCAACATAAAGTCTGGCAAAACCGTCGGATGCTTTTGACTTCGGCATTACAACGGCTATCACTGCAAGATCTGCACTCAGCTATACACTTGTTGACCCAGATGGAGTTGCGCATCAAACAGGATTATGGCCAATCTATTTGGGCTGACCTGGAAACTCTTTCTATGCTGCTGTTATACGGAAAAGACCTCGGGAAAACGCACGGAAAAATATTACCAGAGAGCTTTTTGAATGCTTCACACCACTAATTCATCCTTAACTCATCCATCGTTAAATTCACCGATTATTCATGCTTTATTTGGTGGTACTTTTGATCCCATCCATTATGGTCATTTACGTCCGGTAGAAGCATTAGCAAAACTGGCGGGGCTTAAACAGGTTATTCTGTTACCTAACCATGTTCCGCCACACCGCCCTCAGCCAGAAGCCACCGCTCAGCAACGGCTGGAAATGGTGCGTCTGGCAGTGCAGGATAATCCCCTGTTTACTGTTGATACGCGGGAATTGCAGCGCCAGACACCTTCTTACACTATTGATACATTAAAGTCATTCCGTGAAGAAGTCGGTGAGCAGTGTCCGCTGGCATTTATCATCGGGCAGGATTCCCTGCAATCCATTCATACCTGGCATCGCTGGTCTGAATTGCTGGATATCTGTCATTTACTGGTTTGCTCCCGTCCCGGCTATGCAAGGCAGCTTTCAACACCGGAAATGCAGGAATGGCTGGAACAGCATAAAATTGATACTCCCGCACCATTAAGTCATAAATCACATGGTTACATTTATCTGGCCGAAACACCGTTGTTGGACATTTCAGCAACCGATATTCGCCGCCGCCATCAACAGGGCTTAAACTGTGATGATTTATTACCCCCATTAATACAAAATTATATTGATTCCCAGCAGTTATATAGTTGATAGTTAAATCATATGTGATTTCCCGGCTCAGTAGCTTACGTTTATAGAGACGGGCATGCTATTATTCTGCGTTACTCAACTACTTTGATAAAATTAAGGTGATCCTTTTGCAAGGCACAGAACTACAACAATTTATTATTGATAAACTTGAAGATTCAAAAGCACAGGATATTGTTTCTATAGATGTTCGTGGAAAATCCAGCATTACAGACTGCATGCTGATCTGCACCGGTACATCAAGTCGCCATCTGATGTCAGTCGCTGACAATCTGGTTGATGACTGCCGCGAAGCCGGCATTATGCCTCTGGGTGTCGAAGGACAAGGGATCTCAGACTGGATTGTTGTAGACCTCGGCGAAGTAATGGTGCATGTCATGCAGGAAGACAGCCGCCGGATGTATGAACTGGAAAAACTCTGGAGCTGAGTTTGAAGTTACAACTTGTCGCTGTGGGAACAAAAATGCCGGACTGGGTACAGACCGGCTTCATGGATTACTTACACCGTTTTCCAAAAGATATGCCATTTGAACTGATTGAAATTCCGGCAGGAAAACGGGGCAAAAACGCAGATATCAAACGTATTCTGGAAAAAGAAGGCGAACAAATGTTGTCGGCTGTCGGTAAAGGCAACCGTATTGTCACGCTGGATATCCCCGGCTCCCGTTGGGAAACGCCCCAACTGGCACAACAGCTTGAACGCTGGAAACAGGACGGAAGAAATGTCAGTTTACTGATTGGTGGTCCGGAAGGGTTAGCCCCTGCCTGTAAAGCTGCGGCAGAACAAAGCTGGTCACTTTCTCCACTGACTCTTCCACATCCTCTGGTACGGGTTTTGGTTGCTGAAAGCCTATACCGGGCATGGAGTATCACAACTAATCACCCTTATCATCGGGAATAAATTAGGTAATCTATCACCGTGAATTCTGGTAATGGGATGAAGAATAAACGAACTCCTTTTCGCGATTATACGGCTGAATCAGCCCTCTTTATACGCCGCGCACTCGTGGCGTTTGTTGGCGTTATCCTTTTAACGGGGGTTCTGATTGCCAACCTCTATAATCTCCAGATCACCCGGCACGAAGATTACCAGACACGCTCAAATGGGAACCGTATTAAACTTGTTCCCATTGCGCCAAGCCGTGGGCTCATTTATGACCGTAACGGCACACTTCTGGCAGCTAACCGTACAATTTACCAATTGGAGATTGTGCCACAAAAAGTTGATGACCTTGATAAGACACTCAATGAGCTGCGTTCTATCGTCGGGCTAACTGATGAAGATATCGAAAATTTCCAAAAAGAACGGCGACGTGCCCGTCGTTTTACCTCAATTCCCCTGAAGACACCGCTGACTCAGGTACAGGTTGCCCGGTTCTCTGTTAATCAGTACCGTTTCCCCGGTCTGGAAATCAGAGGATATCAACGCCGCTATTATCCTTATGGCTCTGCCCTCACCCACGTTATCGGCTATGTATCTAAAATTAATGACAAAGATGTAGAACGGCTCGATCAGGAAGGGATATTACCAGATTATGCGGCGACTCATGATATCGGAAAACTGGGTATTGAACGTTATTACGAATCCATTCTGCATGGCAAACCCGGCTATGAAGAGGTTGAAGTTAATAACCGTGGTAAAGTTATCCGCCAGCTACACGAACAACCTCCGCAAGCGGGTAAAGATATTTATCTGTCAATCGACTTAGAGCTGCAAACTTACATTGAAAAGATCCTGACAACCAGCCGGGCCGCCGTTGTTGTTACCGATCCCCGGACTGGTGAAGTGCTGGCGATGGTATCGACTCCAAGCTATGACCCCAATCTGTTTGTTGATGGTATTTCCAGTAAGGATTATAAAGCGCTGCTCAATAACCCTGACCGCCCATTGATTAACCGTGCAACACAAGGCGCATATCCTCCGGCCTCGACAGTAAAACCATTTATTTCTGTTGCAGCGCTAAGCAGCGGTGTTATTACAAAGAATACAACTATCCACGATACAGGAAGATGGCAATTACCTAACTCCAATATGAGTTACCGCGACTGGAAACGTTATGGGCATGGCCTGCTGAATGTGCATAAGGCTATTGTTGAATCGGCTGATACCTTTTTCTATCAGCTCGCCTATGATATGGGTATCGATAGGATCTCCGAGTGGATGATAAAATTTGGATACGGTCAGTTTACCGGTATTGATCTGAAAGAAGAGACTGCGGGTAATATGCCAACCCGGGAATGGAAACAAAAACGCTATAAAAAACCTTGGTATCAAGGTGATACAATATCTGTCGGTATCGGTCAGGGTTACTGGACCGCTACGCCTATGCAGATGGTAAAAGCCCTGATGATATTGATCAATGACGGCGAGGTGAAAACACCACACTTTCTGTTGAAGACTCATCTGAATAATAGCGTCCATCCTTACCATCCTCCAGTCATTGAACCTATCGGAGATATTCATTCCGGCTATTGGGAGATCGCCAAAGAGGGAATGTATGGTGTTGTCAACGCCCCGAACGGTACGGCACGCAGATCTTTCGCTGGTACTCCCTACAAAGTCGCAGGCAAAACTGGTACAGCTCAGGTATTCAGGTATGAAACCTATAATGCAAGTAAACTTGCAGAACATCTGCGGGACCACAAGCTAATGATTGCTTTTGCTCCTTATGATAATCCAACTGTTGCCATCTCAATTATTTTAGAAAATGGCGGTGCAGGGCCATCTGTTGGCGCCATCGTGCGCCAGATTTTGGATCATATCCTAATCAAGAGTGATAAAGATCCTTCACCTACTGATCCTGCTGATAAAAACAGGTCACTACCCGCTGGGAAGCCAGCCAGCGGGACACGAGTTAATGAGTAATGCTATGACAGAATCGCAGAAAAAAGTTCCTTTCTGGAACAGAATACATATAGATACCCCGCTGCTATTGTGCATTCTGCTACTGCTTGCCTACAGCCTTTTTATTATGTGGAGCGCCAGCGGACAGGATGCTGGCATGATGGAACGTAAAGTCGGACAGGTGCTTATCGGGCTGGTGGTTATGGTAGCCCTTGCTCAGGTACCGCCCCGAATATATGAAAGTTGGGCTCCTTACCTTTACATTGTCTGTGTGATCCTGCTTATCCTTGTTGATGTTTTCGGGCAAATCAGTAAAGGGGCACAACGCTGGCTGGATCTGGGCATTGTACGTTTCCAGCCTTCAGAAATTGCCAAAATTGCGGTTCCTCTAATGGTGGCCCGCTTTATGAACCGGGACCTTTGCCCTCCTTCCCTGAAAAATACGGGAATTGCATTAATTCTGATTTTCTTACCGACCCTGCTTGTCGCGGCACAACCTGACTTAGGTACATCTATCCTGATCGCCGCATCCGGGCTGTTTATCCTGTTTCTGGCTGGCATGAACTGGCGCTTAATCGCGATTGCCGTTGTATTGGCAGCCTGTTTTTTACCAATATTGTGGTTCTTTCTGATGCATGACTATCAACGGGCCAGAGTCATGATGCTGTTAGATCCGGAAAGCGACCCTCTGGGAAAAGGCTACCATATCATTCAATCAAAGATTGCCATTGGCTCGGGCGGATTATTTGGAAAAGGCTGGTTACAGGGCACACAGTCACAATTAGAGTTTTTGCCTGAGCGTCATACCGATTTTATTTTTGCGGTTCTGGCAGAAGAACTGGGGTTAGTTGGTGTCATCGTATTGCTTGCCCTTTACTTACTGATCATTATCCGTGGGCTGATTATTGCAGCCAAAGCACAAAATACTTTCGGCCGTGTCATGGTTGGGGGGCTAATATTGATACTGTTTGTTTATGTTTTCGTTAACATCGGTATGGTTAGCGGTATCTTGCCAGTGGTCGGCGTACCCCTGCCACTAGTCAGCTATGGAGGCTCGGCATTAATCGTCTTAATGGCTGGATTCGGCATTATCATGTCGATACATACCCATCGCAAGTTATTATCCAAAAGTCTATGAGGAAGAGATTTCATGCGTCAACAATGGCTTATTCTCGGCATAGTGGCTGTACTGATTTCAGGCTGTACAACAAAAAATGAAAAAGGCGCCACCTCCGTTCTGCCCATTCCGACCCGTGATGTTTTAGGTGCAGAGCCTGTCTATGAGCCTTATCACCCCAGTGCTAATCAGGATTACACAAAGGACGGTGTGAATTATCACATCGTCAAGGATCCGGCCCAATTTACTCAGACAGGGTATGCCAGTGTATTTGGTGAAGAATCCACCGGAAAATTGACCGCGATTGGAGAACGGGATACTCCTTATGCACTGACAGCCGCCCACCCGACACTACCAATACCGGGCTATGTACGGGTTACTAATTTAAGTAATGGACGTATGATAATTGTCAGGGTTAATGATCGTGGCCCTTATAATAAGCCGGGAAAAATTATCGAATTATCACGGGCTGTTGCTGATCGCCTGAATTTAATGCCGCAAAGCAAAGTTAAGCTGGATGGCATTCAGGTTGCTCCTGATGGCTCACTTGCGGGGTTGGGTACAGAAGGTTCAACTATTATCAAACAAAGCTATGCCCTACCCGACAGACCTGCGCTGAATCCGTCATCATCAGCTTCTGCCTCCGGTTTATCTGAACAAACGCCCCCAGAACAGAATCCATCCGCAAATACTGTTAACACTGATAGTCAGAGCGCCTCACAACCTGAAAAGCCTGCTTCTGTGCAGGAAACCGTACAGGAGACTCCGGCACAAACAAAGTCAGTTGTCACATCTTCTGCTACACCAGAATCCGCTGACGTATCAGGTTATATGGTACAAGTTGGCGCGGTCAGTACCGAAGCTAAGGCCAGAGAGTGGCAGCAGTCGTTAAGTAAACGCTTTGATACTCCCGGAAGAGTGATTCAATTTGGTCATGTTTACCGCGTGCAACTAGGGCCTTTCAATGCCCGACAGCAAGCCGTAGAGTTACAAAAGAAATTAACGGATCAAATGCAGCAATCTTCCTTTATTACTACTCCGTGATTAGCAGCTCCCCACTGATATTTGCCTTTATTCAGGCCATTATTAGTGGGGAGAAACCAAGTAAAATACAGGCAGTCATCGAGTACAGCGCCATCGAGTAAAAAAGTGCAAATATACTTCTGTCCCGATTTTGTTTAATGTCACTCTTTTCGTCATTTGTTATGATGTGACTTATCTTTTATCAATGCTTCTTCACGGATGTTATCTAATCAATCATGAAATACATAGTTACTTCCCGTTTTATTAAAAATGCCACGCTGAGCATTGCTCTGGCAGCCAGTGCTTCTGCATTCGCCAACACTGAGGATAGCTTCAAAACCATGATCCCCGGTGTTCCACAACTCGATGCCGAAGCCTATATTCTGATTGATTACAATTCAGGAAAAATATTGGCTGAAAAGAATTCAGATGTCCGTCGTGATCCTGCCAGCCTGACCAAAATGATGACCAGTTATGTTATTGGTCAGGCTATTAAATCCGGGAAAATTAGCCCGAATGATATCGTTACCGTGGGTAAAGATGCCTGGGCAACAGGAAATCCTATTTTCAAAGGCTCCTCCCTGATGTTTTTAAAACCCGGCGATCAAGTTTCTGTTGCCATGCTTTCCCGCGGTATTAACCTGCAATCAGGTAATGATGCCTGTGTCGCAATGGCGGATTATGTAGCAGGTAGTCAGGATGCATTTGTCAGCCTGATGAATAAATATGTTCAGAGCTTAGGATTAAAAAATACTCATTTTCAGACGGTTCATGGTCTGGATGCAGCAGGTCAATACAGCTCTGCTCATGATATGGCTCTGATTGGTCAGGCGCTAGTCCGTGATGTACCAGATGAATACTCCATCTATAAAGAAAAAGAATTCACTTACAACAACATTCGCCAGCCTAACCGTAACGGCTTACTGTGGGATAAGAGCCTGAATGTTGATGGTATTAAAACAGGGCATACCAGCGGTGCAGGCTATAACCTTGTCTCTTCCGCCACAGAAGGTAATATGCGTCTGATTGCTACGGTGATGGGCAGCCCGACCTTCAAAGGCCGTGAAACAGACAGTAAAAAACTGCTGACCTGG
This sequence comes from Xenorhabdus sp. KK7.4, assembly GCF_963876465.1. Classification (NCBI taxonomy): domain Bacteria; kingdom Pseudomonadati; phylum Pseudomonadota; class Gammaproteobacteria; order Enterobacterales; family Morganellaceae; genus Xenorhabdus; species Xenorhabdus sp. KK7.4. The sequence goes on along the minus strand of NZ_CAWNQF010000013.1, from coordinate 52,329 downwards.
GGCTTCCGTTTCTTTGAAACTGTTTCCCCTTTGCAGGCAGGTAAAGAATTTGCCTCTGAACCCGTCTGGTTTGGTGATAACGATAAAGTACAACTGGGCGTCGAAAAAGATGTTTATCTGACTATTCCTCGTGGTCGCCTGAAAGATCTGAAAGCCAGCTATGTTCTGAACAGCAATGAGTTACATGCCCCACTTCCCCAGAATCAGGTTGTTGGCACCATCAATTTCCAGCTTGATGGTAAAACGATTGAGCAACGTCCACTGGTCGTGATGCAGGAAGTGAAAGAAGGTGGTTTCTTTAGCCGTCTGATTGATTATATCCGTTTGATGTTCCATCACTGGCTTGGCTGATATCTTGAAAAATTAAAGTTAAACCACATATTCATATAACTTGTCAGAAAATAGTTATGCTACGGTAGAATGCCTGATTTTACCGTGGCGAATAAATCAGGAGTGCCCATGAAAACGAAATTAAATGAACTGCTTGAGTTCCCCTGCTCATTCACTTACAAAGTGATGGGCTTAGCTCAGCCTGAGCTGGTGGACCATGTTGTTGAAGTGGTTCAGCGCCACGCACCGGGCGATTACTCCCCAGATGTGAAACCAAGCAGCAAAGGCAACTACCACTCTGTTTCTATTACCATCAATGCAACTCACATTGAGCAGGTTGAAACACTGTATGAAGAGTTAGGCGCACTGGAACTGGTGCGTGTCGTGCTGTAATGCATCACTTTGTTAATCTGTGATTATTTCGACAAAGCGCTGGCAAAAAACCAGCGCTTTTCTCTATCTGATCTATCTAACCTGACTTTATCCGATTATCTGTTAATCCCCACTCAAAAACGCCAGAACGCTTTCGAACACAGGATCAAAATAGGATAGATTTCCAGCCTTCCCAATAGCATAGCAGCACACATCATCCATTTCGCTACTGCACTAAGATTGCCAAAACCTTGTACTGTATCGCCGTAACCTACTCCCATGTTATTGATACATGCAGCAACCGTGGCAAATGAAGTCACCAAATCATAACCAAGAAGATTTAGCGCCCAAATAAAGAAACAGCTACAAAAAACATATAAGAAGAAAAAGCCCCAGACCGAACGCAGTACCCTTTCCTGCACAGGTGCCTGACCCACTTTAATGGTTGAAATCGCATTCGGATGAATAAGTTGATTAATCTCACTGAAACTTTGTTTTGTCAGGATCAGGAAACGTAATGCTTTGATGCCTCCACAAGTGGAACCAACACAGCCACCAAAGAAACTGACAGCCAATAACATCAACATCGTATGGGGTGGCCACTGTGCATAATCGGAAGTCGACAGACCATTATCTGTCATCATTGAACTGGTCATAAAGAAACCATGCACAAATGCATCTTTCAGCCCATACATACCGGAACGGTATAACTCCAGCCAAATGATGCAAACTACGATGAAAAGTACCAATAAGAAAAATTTAAACTCTGCATTTTTCAGTAACGGTTTAAGGCTTCTCCGGGTCAGAATGACAAAATAAAGTGTGAAGTTAACTGCCGACAATATTGAAAAAACACCGCCCACCATTTCAATCAGGGAGTTATCATAATAGCCAAGACTTTCATTGCGGGTCGAAAATCCTCCCAGGGAAACCGTTGATATCCCATGACAAATGGCATCAAACCAAGACATCCCGGCAGCCCAGAAGCTGAACGAACATAGTCCACCCAATAACAGATAAACTACCCATAGGCTTTTGGCGCTATCAGCCAGACGTGGGGTCAATCTCTCCTCTTTAAATGGGCCCGGCATTTCTGACTGATAAAGTTTTACGCCACCGATGCCAAGTAGTGGCAGGATAGCCACAGCAAGAACAATCACGCCCAAACCACCGATAAAGTTCAACTGGGCACGATAGTAAAGAACGGATTTAGGTAGTGTAGAAACATCATTCAGTACTGTTGCTCCGGTGGTTGTAATACCGGATACACCTTCAAACATGGCATCAACAAGATTAATATTCAGGCTTTTATCCAGTACGAAAGGTAAGGCACTCAACAACGAAAAGAGCAACCAGAACAGGACGATAATAAGGAATCCGTCCTGAGTACTGGGTTGTATTTTTGTTTTTCGAGTGAAATACCACCCAACGCCGCCAAAAATCAACCCGATTATAAAAGTTTCTAAAAAAGCAAAAACGCTTTTTTCTTTATAAAATAGGGCAACAAAAGTAGGCAGCAACATTGAGAGGCTGTAAAGGAGCACCAGAGAACTGCAAAGATGCCCTACAATCAAAAGTTGGTTTTTTCTGACCATCTGTTAGCTCAAACAGAAAACAAGGAGGAAATCATCAAAATATATAACTATGATAATATAAAATTTAAATATATTCGTCTAATTAACATTATTCGTGTATTAGCGCATTGTGAACTGGTGAGAATCCTTTTAGAGCGTTATACTGGCGGGCAATTTTTGTTAACCGATGATGACAGTCCATTGCAACATAACACCGTTATTTTACGCCAGTTGGGTATTCAGCCCTACGAGCCGGTTTCTGAAGCCATGCACCAGTTCACCGAGCAACGGACAGCGGAAACTACCGATGAAATCTGGTTTGTCCAACATGAGAAAGTGTTTACACAAGGTCAGGCGGGTAAAGCAGAACATATAATTGCCGCAGGTGATATTCCTGTTATTCAGTCCGACAGGGGTGGGCAAATCACTTATCATGGTCCCGGGCAGCAGGTCATGTATATTTTGATCGACTTGAAACGCGCTAAGCTCGGGGTTCGTCAGCTAGTCACCGCGATTGAAAATACCGTTGTCGAAACGTTAGCTCATTTTGGCGTTGAATCTTATGCCCGGGCCGATGCGCCGGGGGTATATGTCAATGGTAATAAAATTTGTTCATTGGGATTGCGTATCCGCAAAGGGTGCTCTTTTCATGGGCTGGCATTAAATATTGCAATGGATTTACAGCCATTTTTGCGCATTAATCCATGTGGATATGCAGGTATGCAAATGACCCAGCTCAGTGACCTCGTTACCGGGATCACGGTTGAAGATGTACAGCCCGTTCTGGCACAAAAATTCTGCCAGATCTTGGGATTCCAACTCACCGATGAAAGATGATATAATTTTTTAACATTTTTCAAAAAAATTTGAATAGTCTTATTGCCCCGATGAATTTGATGCTGAATTTATTTTATTAATCAGCAAAATAGCAATCAGGCAATAAATTACAATCTGAAGAATATAACTGGAACCAGCACGATTATGAGTAAACCAATTCAGATGGAACGTGGTGTCAAATACCGCGACGCAGATAAGATGGCTTTAATCCCTGTGAAAACAGTGGTTACAGAACGTGAAGCACTCTTGCGTAAACCTGAGTGGATGAAAATCAAACTTCCTGCGGATTCCAGCCGCATTCAGGGAATCAAAGCTGCAATGCGCAAAAATGGGCTGCACTCCGTCTGTGAGGAAGCCTCCTGCCCTAACCTTGCAGAATGTTTTAATCACGGAACAGCAACCTTTATGATCCTGGGTGCTATTTGTACCCGTCGCTGCCCGTTCTGTGATGTGGCACATGGCCGACCAAACGCGCCTGATGCTAATGAACCGATTAAACTTGCGCAAACCATTCAGGATATGGCGTTACGCTACGTCGTTATTACGTCAGTTGACCGTGATGACTTACGTGACGGCGGAGCACAGCACTTTGCTGACTGTATCACTGCGATCCGTGAAAAAAATCCATCAATTAAAATTGAAACTCTGGTACCGGATTTCCGTGGTCGTATGGATCGCGCACTGGAAATTTTGACCGCAACACCACCTGATGTGTTTAACCACAATCTGGAAAACGTACCACGTATGTATCGTCAGATCCGTCCGGGTGCTAATTATGAATGGTCATTAAAATTACTGGAAAGATTTAAAGAAGCTCATCCGGATATTCCGACCAAATCTGGCCTGATGGTAGGTTTGGGAGAAACTAACGAAGAAATTCTGGAAGTGATGCGTGATTTGCGCAGACATGGCGTCACCATGCTGACATTGGGGCAGTATTTACAGCCTAGCCGCCATCATTTACCTGTACAGCGTTATGTCAGCCCGGCAGAATTTGATGAAATGAAAGAGGCAGCCTTAGAAATGGGCTTTACCCATGCAGCCTGTGGCCCGTTTGTTCGCTCATCTTACCATGCAGACATGCAGGCCAAAGGTATGGAAGTCAAATAAGCGATACCACTACTGATGAATCTTGTTCTTGCTGTATTTATCGGTGGTGGCATAGGCAGCGTCTTACGCTGGTTTATCAGCCTCCGCCTGAATCATATCTCAGCGCCGATTGCCGTCGGGACCCTGACGGCTAACTGTGTTGGCGCATTTATTATCGGGCTGGGGCTGGCTTATTTCAGTAAAGCAACACATATCGATCCCGTCTGGAAACTTCTGTTAACAACAGGCTTCTGTGGTGGCCTGACGACGTTCTCTACATTTTCTGCTGAAGTGGTTTATTTATTACAGGCAGGAAAAATCAGCTGGGCGTTGGGCAGCATTCTGGCGAATGTAATTGGCTCATTATTGATGACCATGCTCGCCTTTGCTGTGATAAACAAACTCTGAGACAGCGAGCGAGTATCAGGAAACATAAAAAAACCCGTTTTTATAACGGGTTTTCAAAATACGGGATTAGAAATTAGATCGCGACAACGTTTGCAGCAGATGGACCTTTCGCACCCTCGGTGATTTCAAATTCAACTTTTTGGCCTTCTGCCAGTGTCTTGAAACCATTTGATTGAATGGCGGAAAAGTGTACAAAAACATCTTTGCTACCATCTTCTGGAGTGATAAAACCAAATCCTTTAGATTCGTTAAACCACTTAACGTTACCTTTAATTTTAGACATCAAACTTACCTTTAATAAAAATGACACAAACTCCGTGCTACATACAGTACAACAAATAATATAGCTTACTGTCTGCAACCTAGATCACGAAATATATAACAAAATGCGAAAAACGCACGTTTTGTTTAATTTCATTGATTTATTTTATACGCCAATCGCCATTTCACAAATCAATTGGCGTTTCATTTTAGTTTTGTTTACTTTTTTACCTTCTTTTTCTTCTCGTGCTCCAGCAGCCATTCCTTAATATTCAGCCCCCCTGTATATCCGACTAACTTACCATCATGGCCAATTACCCGATGGCAGGGGACAATCAGTGAAATAGGATTACGTGAGTTCGCCATACCAACGGCACGACAATAATTTACCGAACCCAGTGTTAGTGCTAATTGTTTGTAACTCCACATCTCACCAAATGGGATATTACAGAGCTGCTTCCAAACCCGCTGCTGAAATTCAGTTCCCTGCATACTTAAAGGAACCGTAAATGTATCTCGCTTTCCTTTAAAATATTCTTGTAACTCTTTTACACACTGCTTAGTTATCGCATTTTTAGATTCTAATTCTTTCTTTTCATTAACAAAATAAATACTAGTAACGCCTTCATCATTAGCAGTGACGTGCACATAAGGTTTAGGAAAACCTTCTGGAGTATTCAGATAATGGTGATACATAAACTACCTCCATTTAATTTATTGTTAATAATTTCTGCACTATTTCTATACTAGCCTAAAGCTCTCCTTCATCAATTTGCAATGATGAATTCAGTTACACATCTGACAATTTGATAAAGAAACCATACCGCCTACTGATAATAAAAATCAGAGGTTTGCCAATAAGATATAATACCTTACTTTTAATAACACACATTCAAAAAAGATAAAAACACCATATATTGACACAAAAAATAAATACAAATCCATATATAGTATCGTTCTCATAAAGAGATTATCAAAGTGTAATGCATCAATACTCTTTTTTATTCTTCAATAAGTGCCCGGATCAATAAAGAATTTTACCAGAAGAGTGATAATTTATGGCAAACACCATTGGATCCCGGGTAGTTATACTCATCGAAAATCAGATGCAAACACTTTTCATCTGGCAGCGATAACAAATAAATCTCAACGTATATCCTCCCCCAGAAGAGATAAACTCCTGAGGAGTTATTTTTCATCCCAGCCATGACATCAATATTTTTTCTATTAAATCACGCTGTCTGCAATGAAAGATTCAAATTAAGTCTTAAATGCAAACAGTTATCTACAAAACAGATTATCTTTTGATTAACAATAATAAACAATAATTTGTCAGCATATCTCAACGCTTCGGTATATAGCTTGGAAAATTTATCTAGATTAAGCCATTAAAGAGAATATACCTTTTCACAAAGCTAAATATTTATTACATGACAATTAAACCCAAAGTTAAGAATTTATATAACGTATTCAGTTATTGTCCAATAACAAGCTGTTAATTTATTGAAATTCAACTACGATAAATCTGAACATTTGCAAAAAAAGCAGGATGTATGTCTTCATAATCGCCTGATAAAACTGTTTAAAAACCAGAAAAATATCAATAGACAAGATAATTGTATAAGTTCAGATAACTAATGACGGGAAATTCTCCACAATAAAAACAGTATAATTTCCGATCAGGCCAATTTTCCCTCATGCCATATTTAAATGCGGCAAAGAATATAATCAGGGTATATACATTGGTGAGAAAATTTAGAGCCCGATAAAAAAAACACCGGAAAAAAGAGATTCATGGTGATGCAGAAAAATGATAGCTCAGACAGGGATCCTGTTCAGACAACATTCAATACGCTCTTCTCCAGAGTAACCAGAAAATCCATAAAGCAAAAATCCTTTCCTCTGCTCCTGTTCGTAGCCACACATAAATTTATTAACAAATCAACACCCATATCTCTGGTTACTCCATTTTTTCGATCAAAATCATTGTTCTCAATAATATTTATTAAATAATTTAGACATTTCACATTTTCACTTTTATTATATTTTGTTAATGTTGTTTTACCTGTTAACAAAAAAATAAATTACCCTATGTCGATACCTGATACACCCGTGCCCGATAGCTTAAGTTCAGACACGCCGATAAATGACCACACTATAACAGGCAAAAGTTCCTCATTTATTGAAGGTATTTTTGATAGTCTCCCCATTGTCATCGGCTATATTCCCATCTCTTTTGCTTTCGGTCTAAGTGCAGTCAAACTGGGTTTTTCTCCTCTCGAAGCCATATTTTTTTCGTGTGTTATCTACGCAGGTGCCAGCCAATTCGTCATCACAGCATTACTCAGTGCAGGTACATCTTTATGGATTGCAGCCCTGACGGTTATGGCGATGGATATCCGCCACATTCTGTATGGCCCAGCCTTACGCTATCGGCTCAAGCAAAAGTTATCCCAAAAGAAAACGGTTATTTGGGCGTTTGGATTAACCGATGAAGTTTTCGCTGCTGCTACAACGAAATTAATAAAAGATCAGCGCAGCTGGAGCGAAAACTGGATGGTCGCCATTGCCATGTGTTCGTGGCTGTCATGGGTATTGGGCACAGTAGCGGGCGCATTACTGGGTAATGGTTATCTCGAATCTTACCCCGCTATTGAAGCAGCAATGATATTTATGCTGCCAGCCCTGTTTTTAAGTTTTCTGCTCTCTTCCTTCAAAAAACAAAATAATTACTGCGTTATTGCTTCTCTGGCAGGCGCGTTAATAGGTGTCATGTTTTTTTCTATCCCGGTTGCCATTCTGGCAGGAATTATTGGTGGCTGCTTAGGTGCTCTTGTACAAGCTCACCTAACTCAAGTGGGGGAAAAAGCATCTCATGATTGATCATAAGATATTCATAATTGGAATGGTTGTAGGAATAGCAAACTTTTTGTTCCGCTATCTGCCACTGTGCTTTGGCTCGAACCGTTCTCCCGGCGCAAAAATGGGAAACATCGGGATCATATTGGACAGTATTGGAGTGGCATCAATTTGTTCGCTCCTCATCGTTGCAGGAATTCCTGAGGTGATGCGGGCACATAACAAGTTTTTTCCTACACTGTTGGGCTGTCTGGCTATCGGTATATGCTTCTATAAGACGCGTAGCATTATCATATCTACACTGTCCGGAGCAGCCATTTTTGGATTAACATTCAAAGTATTTATGAATTAGGTATCAATATTAAAAGAAATATGATGATAATAAATAACTATAATTGCTAAATTTAACTTTTAATATAGTATTTGTATGGTTTTTAACAGAAGTTACTTTACCGGTTGAAACTAATAAGGTATCTAAACAATGGAAAGTTCATTCACTCCCACAGAAGAGTTGCTTAATTGCCGTGTTGCACAGCAAAAAGAGTTGAACAAAAGTTTGCCCTATCAAGAGATATTACTGACTCGCTTATCGATGCATGTCCAGAGTAAGATGCTGGAAAATAGAAATAACATGCTGAGAGCTCAAGGAATCAACGAAACCTTGTTTATGGCACTGATGATCCTGGATACCAAAGAAAGTCGCAGCATTCAGCCATCAGAACTTAGTGCAGCGTTGGGTTCTTCTCGTACAAACGCAACTCGAATTGCTGATGAATTAGAGAAGCAAGGCTGGATAGAAAGAAAGGAGAGCCACAACGACCGCCGTTGTCTCCATCTTCATCTGACAGAAAAAGGTACAATTTTTTTGAATAGTTTACTCCCGCCTCAGCATGAGTGCTTGGTTAAACTTTGGTCTGCCCTTGATCTGGAGGAACAAAAACAATTAGAGAATTTGATGAGAAAATTGCTGACACAGTTGGATAATATTGGGGATTGTTTGAAAAAGTGATTGTTTCTCCCTGAATAGTACTGAGTCAAAAAATCACATTATGGCAATATGACCTAAAAAAACTTTTCCGCTAGCCTGTATCATTTGATACTTCATATGGCTAACGATTATCCTCTGATAATAATCAATCCCATAAGTCTATCTTTTCCAGTAGTGTCATCTACACTACTGGAATTGAATGGTTTTTATGATATTTATGTCATACAGCAACATAAACAGAAATTACGGAGATTCACTATGAGTTCTAGTGAGGGAAATCCAGTACCACCAACTTCGAATCAACCTCAAAAAAATATGAGAAACAAAAAACGCTCTCGTAGCAATGCATTGATTTTAATCTCTTTATTATTTCTCATCGTCGGAGTTATTTACGCCATTTACTGGTATCTCTTCTCGCGCCACCAGCAAGAAACGGATAACGCCTATGTCACAGGCAATCAGATTCAGATCATGTCTCAGGTGAATGGCAGTGTCACCACGGTCTATTTTGATAATACCGATTTCGTGAAAAGTGGTAGTGTTCTGGTCCAGCTCGATCCTAAAGATGCAGAACTTGCACTGGAAAAAGCACAGAATGGACTTGCCATGGCGGTTCGGAACACTCAGCAGCAGATAGTTAATAGTGAAAAATATCAGGCAATCATTGCACAGAAAAAAATTGCCCTCAGAAAAGCACAGAATGATTTTGACCGCAGGAAAATACTGGGTAGTCGAGAAGTAATTGGTAAAGAAGAGCTACAACATGCTTATGAAAGTGTCGCGCTTGCTCAGGCAGATTTGAATGTCGCAATTGAACAGTACAATAGTAATCAGGCTGTTATTTTGCATACACCGCTGGAAAAACAACCCGCAGTGGAAAAAGCAGCCTCCGATGTCCGTGATGCCTGGCTGAATTTACAGAGAACCAAAATTATCAGCCCTGTAGACGGGTATGTTTCCCGCCGTAATGTACAGATAGGCTCCCGTATCAATACAGGAACGCCTTTGATGGCTATCGTACCCGCCACCGGCATGTGGATTGAAGCCAACTTCAAAGAAACCCAGCTCGTTAATATGCGGATTGGTCAACCAGCAAAAATCGTCAGCGATTTTTACGGTGATAAAATCGTGTATAAAGGAAAAGTTGTCGGCCTTGATATGGGTACAGGCAGCGCATTTTCTCTGCTACCTGCTCAAAATGCCAGTGGAAACTGGATCAAAGTTGTCCAGCGCCTGCCTGTCCGCATTGAAATTGACTCAGAAAACCTGATAAAACATCCTCTCCGCATCGGGCTATCAACAAAAACCACCGTTGATACAGCGGATACCAACGGAATTGCCTTATCCACTACTGAACGCATTAAACCAGCCTATCACACAAATGCGTTGGCGATAGACATGTCTCCTGCAAACAAAATAGTTACTGACATCATTAATAGTAACTTAAAGAATTAATTATAAGGGGGAGCCATGGTAACACGAGCACCACTTACAGGCGCAAAACTGGCGTTAGTGACCATTTCTCTCGCAATGGCTACTTTTATGCTGGTCTTGGATTCAACCATTGCCAATGTTGCCATACCAACTATTGCGGGGAATTTAGGGGCATCAAACTCCCAGGGAACATGGGTTATCACCTCATTTGGGGTTGCCAACGCCATATCCATCCCCATTACCGGCTGGCTGGCAAAACGCATTGGTGAAGTCAGGCTGTTCATCTGGTCTACAGCACTGTTTACCCTCTCTTCATGGCTGTGTGGGATCTCAGGCAGCCTTGAGATGTTAATCGCTTTTCGTATTATTCAGGGATTAGTAGCAGGCCCAGTGCTTCCGCTTTGCCAAAGCCTGTTATTGAATAACTACCCACCAGCCAAGCGGAATATGGCGCTGGCACTCTGGTCGGTCATGGTGGTGGTTGCTCCCATTTGTGGCCCGATACTGGGCGGTTATATCAGTGATAACTACCACTGGGGCTGGATTTTCTTTATCAATGTCCCTCTTGGTATCGGAATTATCTTTGTCACAATGAAACTCCTGCGAGACAGGGAAACCAAAACAGAAATTAAACCGATTGATACAGTTGGTTTAATTTTACTCATCGCAGGTGTCGGATGCTTACAGATCATGCTTGATAAGGGTAAAGAGCTGGATTGGTTTAATTCGACTGAAATTATTATTCTGGCAACTATCGCTGTTATTTCATTAGTACTTTTAGTCATATGGGAATTAACCGACGATAACCCCATTATCGACCTTTCATTGTTCCGGGAGCGTAATTTTACTATCGGAACATTGAGTATCAGCCTCGCCTTTATGTTGTATTTCGGCAGCATCGTTCTGCTACCGCAGCTACTACAGGAAGTATTTGGCTATACCGCAACATGGGCCGGTTTTGCAGCCGCCCCGGTGGGGATACTCCCGCTGTTACTGTCACCACTTTTCGGTAAATATGGTCATAAAGTTGACATGCGTATCCTCATCACCTTCAGCTTTATTGTTTATGCTATCTGTTTTTACTGGCGGGCATATACATTCGAACCAGGAATGGATTTTGCGGCGGCGGCATGGCCCCAATTCTTACAAGGGCTTGCGATGGCCTGCTTCTTCATGCCACTGACAACCATCACTTTGTCAGGTTTGGGGCCTGAACGCATGGCATCCGCTTCCAGCCTGTCAAACTTTACCCGTATATTATCAGGCTCAATTGGTACATCGATCACAACCACACTGTGGACACAACGTGAATCGATGCATCATGCAAACTTTACCGAGCAGATCACCCCGTATAACCCCAATTATCAGCAGGTTCATCAGCAACTCTCTCAATTGGGAATGAATGATCAGCAAATTGCCGCCTATCTGGCAAAAGAGATCACTCATCAGGGGTTGATCATTTCAGCTAATGAAATTTTTTGGATTTCAGCAGGTATATTCTTGATCCTGATATTACTTATCTGGATGGCGAAACCACCTTTTGTAGCAGGAAAACAGGGTAGTGGCGGAGCACACTGAGCGGATTTTATATTTCCGTTCATGGTTTTTCCGACAATTGCCGCTCATTCTCTGACTGAAAGAACCCGGGATCATTCGGGTTCTTCAGGCAGTGACGCTAACACAATTTCAATAACTTTCTCTTTATTTTTATCAATAAAAAAATGACCGCCGTGAACATATTGTACGGTTACACCTTCACTGGATAATTCTGACCAGGCATAGAGTTCAATTGGTTTAATGTCCGGGTCTGAATCTCCGCTTAAAACGGTTATCGGGCTTTTCAACAAGCACCGTTTTATCGGATAAGTTTCGGCCATTTTAAAATCAGCCCTTAAAAGCGGCAGCAAGAAATCCATCAGTTCCCTGTTTAACAGGACTTCATCCGTAGCACCATTCATTTCCCGTAATACACAGATAAATTCATCATGCGGTAAGTCGTGAGTTACGGGGTAATTATGTCTCAAATGCGGAGCTGTACAGCCTGATGCAAACAAATGCACAGGAACCGGATAACCACGGGATTGAAGTTTGCAGGCAAGCTCAAATGCCACCCGGGAGCCCAGACTGTGTCCGATGAAAGCATATGGGATTGTCGTAATAAATTCTGCATGAGCCACTAACTCATCGATTAGTAATTGCAAATCTTCATATGGCGCTTCATCAATCCGGGTTGTTCTACCCGGCGGCTGTACGGCAACAATTTCAATATCATCCGTAAAATATTTAGCCCAGTCATGGTACGTCTTGGCAGAGCCTCCCGCATAGGGAAAACAGAATATTCTCAGCCTCGGGTTATGGATCGGCTTAGGTATAATAAATAGCTTATTACTCTCCAAACTTCCCTCCTGTTTTTCCATAAATTACCTATTCATATGCGTATTGCGATAGCGCAGCTGTTCTTCCGCTAACGCAATCAAATTTGTCAGAGACGGGCGCTGATAAAAGGCCTTAAGTTTTAGCTCAATACTAAAATGGGCATTAATTTTTGCCAGCAGGCGTACAGCCATCAGAGAATCTCCTCCCAGCTCAAAGAAATTGTCCTCCAGCAAAACAGTGCTGCGATTGAGAGCCTCACTGAAATGGGAACAGAGCTGTCTGGCAATCTCAGAGTTAAATTCACACTCCACATGTTTCTCTGCCAGTGGAGAATGTTGGTTTTGCCCTAATATCAATAAAGCGGCAGTATCAATCTTATTGTTTATGGTATAAGGAATAGCATCGATTACCCGCCATTGCGTTGGGATCATATAATCCGGCAATTGGCCTTGCAGGTGCTGTTTGACCAGATCAATAAGTTGATGAGGGCTCTCCATAACCCCCGAAGCTGGCACCAGATAACCACAGAGCCGCTCATGGGGCTGTTTTTCAACAACGACGACAGCTTTATCAATATTCGGTACTTGCTTAATCCAAGATTCAATCTCTTCCGGCTCGATCCGATAACCTCGGAGTTTGATTTGCTTATCCTTCCGCCCCAGACACAACAGCGTGTTATCCAGAGTAAAACAACCCAGATCACCGGTTTTATAAAGCCGTTCGCCGTTGATACGGGAGAAAGTATCTTCAATAAACGCAGCTGCAGTTAAGTCGGGACGCTGCCAGTATCCTTTCGCGACCCCCGCACCACCGATAAATAACTCACCAACCACTCCGGCTGGCTGATGGCAGCCCCGTTCATTGAGAACATACATCTGTGTATTGGCAATGGGAGAGCCAATCGGTAACACCCCCTGATTCCTTTGGAGGTCTGACCCGATATTCAATCGCTCGACACAACAACCCACAACCGTTTCTGTCGGGCCATACTCATTAAAACACACACTTTCAGGCGCAATAGCGCTGAGATACTCCAGATGGGTACGACTCATTTGCTCGCCACCGACGACGACCACTTTAACGTCCAGCGATGTCTGTTTCTGTCCCAGACTGAGTGCCAGATGCTCCAGTTGTGAAGGTGTTGTTTTCATTAATCCCAGTGGCTTATTCAGTTCTAATAGGCGCAGTAATGGCCCATCCTGGCTATCCTGACTGGCTTGTGAGGAGAACAGTATGACATGTCCCCGTGCCATTAACGGCAAAAGTAAACTGGTGATAGTGGCATCAAAACCGAAGGATGTTGTTACGGGAACACCCAGCCCACCTAAATCATGGGATTTTGTCGGAATAGATTTTGTCGGAATATAGGTTTGTGCTGCCCAGTTGAGATAGTTATTCAGCCCCTTACGATAAACTTCAACGCCTTTGGGTTTGCCTGTCGTACCGGAGGTGTAAATCATGTAGCAAAGGCTGTTATTCTGGGGAATTTGTTCCCATTGAGGGACTAAGGCACCATAGTTTCTGTTGTCTCTGCTGGCCGTTTCCCATTCGCTCGTCAGCTCAATAACAGGCGTATTGAAACGCGATATCTCCGCAGCCAAAGACGCATTTTTACCCTCGACACCACTTTCCTCAATCACAACAGCGTCAGGGCAGGCATCTTCAATAATCATCAGCAAACGGTTAAGAGGTAAATGGCTATCGACAGGTATCCAGACAATGCCTTCCATTAAACAGGCAATAATAGTGGCCAGAGCCAAAGGGGTAGCACCGGAGAAAATCACAACCCGGGCCTGCTGCGCCGTTTCTGACGTAATATGCCGGCGTAACTCATCATCGACTTTCTGGCTCAGAGAATATAGTCTTTCATAACTCATGCTTTCATCATGTGAGCCAGTTAAATATTCAACTGCTGTTAACTCAGGCTCTGTACTTAATTGGCGCAAAAAATGCTGACAGAAGTCTTCCTGAAAGAGAGTATCGGTCTGATTGAATGCCAGTACCTGACGTTGGTAATCATCCTCGCTCAGCAAAGACTGAGCCAATACTTCCTGATCAGCATTAAGAGTCATCGCGGTACATAACTGCTGATAGCTATTGATTAATACGTCAGAATAGTCTGCCGCAACATGGTTATATTGATATTCAAAACATAGCTCCACGGTATCAACGTGATTCACCACAAACAGCGTCAGTGGGAATTTTCCCCCGACCGGCGTTAACTCATGTAAATAAGCACGAGTACCGGGTAACGTCCAATCTGTCTGACCGATAAAATAGTTGTACATCACATTGAATAACGGAGTTTGTGAGGTCTGCTGCGCATGGCTGACACTGCGCACAATAGAGCTGTAAGGAAATTGCTGATGCTGTATACCGGTATAAAGCTGGTTACTCAGTTGAGTAGCAATATCGGCAAAACTGATTTTCGGGTGGAAGGTTACTTTAATGGGTAACACATTGATAAAGTAACCTATTGTTTTATCAAGACGTGCATCATCCCGCAAAGACGTGGGGACACCGAACACAATCGTTTGTTGTCCGGTCAGTCGGTATAGCAGCGCAGCGTATACAGTGAAGTAAGCAAGTGCCGGTGAAATGCCCAGACCAGAAGCACATTGATTGAAAGTATTAGCTAAATGCGAGTTCAGCAAACGTCGAACCATACCGCCCTGCTCACTCTTTGAGGAGATGGGATTACCGATAGCAAACTCCAACCGGCCATCTACTCCGGACAATTCATTCAGCCAGTAAGCTTCATCACCATCCAAGTAATCCCCACGCAGTAACTCGTCCTGCCAAATTGCAAAATCAGCGTACTCGAGGATATCGGCTCCTGCATCATCACCGAATAACAGTTCTCCTGCGTATGCAGTCGCAATGTTATTGAGAATTAAGGCGACAGAATCATTGTCACAAATCAGGTGATGAAGGCAAAAATGCAGAATATGCCGTTGCTCTCCTAATTTGATCAACAGAAAGCGGGCTAAACCGGGCTGGCTCAATGTAAATGGTGTTTCCAGATTATTCTGGCAGTAAGCCAGTGCCCGTTGCAGTTGCGACTGCTGATGATCATCCGGGATCTCATTTTGCCCGGACAGATCTACAACCGTCACCGGTAATTCAACCACAGGGTAAATATGCTGCACCAACCCCTGTTCAGTTTCGACAAATGCCGTACGGAAAGCTTCACTGTTTTGGATCGTCTGTTCAATGGCATCCAATAACCTCACCTGATCCAACGTTCCGACCAACTCGTAGGTGACAGGCACAATGTAGAGCTGTTTTTCGTTCAACTGCTCCGCCAGCCATAAATCTTGCTGACCGGCAGAGGCCTGTATTTCATCAATTTCACAGGTACGTTCCATCTCAGTATCAGTATGCATCTGGTCTTTCATCTTATTCATGCCTGACTTTCCTTCCTGCCATTTGGATGTAAAATCGCCGCTAAGTTGCGGTGCAACTGGCTGATGAGAGACTCAGCCTCACCATATAACAGGCTCGGAGCACTGGATACTTCCAGATTCTTCTGTACTTGTTCGATGGCCTCGTAATCCTCTTCCAACGCTTCCGCCAAATACTCCACATCTAGCTGGCATACTTCCTTAATCTCTTCATCCGCGTTATGGATAAAGTTGAAGGTCTTCGACCACGTTTGATTAGCCGATACAGGATGGTAAAAAGAGACAAAAACATGATAAGGCTGTACCCCGATAATCACGTTAGGGAACAGTAAATAAGTCGCAACCATTTCCCGGCGTATCTTATGAGGAGTTTGCTGGCGAACCTGAGCCAGATTTTTCAGCGGAGTCAGAATACGGCCGTGCTGGGCAAAAGAATCCAGTGAGTACAATTGACCATTCAATGTGGGTGCCAGACTGTTCCGGTGCAACGACTGAACGTGATAGTATTCGATAAAGTTTTCAATCAGCAGTTTCCAGTTAGCCTGCACCATTCTTTCGCGGGAATTCAGCAGTTGATGCTGTTCAAAACCGATGGCTGTCATTTGATCTTCAATGGCAGCGAACCAGTTATCCAGCGAAAAATCAGGTTTAGGATCGCTCGGCATTTGCCACAACATACCGAATCTTTGTCGGGCATTAATTGAATTCAGTGAACGGTATTGGTCTGGTATTTCGGGGAAGGCTTCCCGCCAGCGCGCAGCAATTAAGTGTCCCTGATGGCTGAATGACCAGCTATGATAAGGGCAAACAAAGGCTTTCTTGCATCCTTCCGTCTGGTTTTCCAGCCTTGCTCCCCGATGTGGACACACGTTTGCAAATACAGCACAGCGATCACTGTCTACTTTGCTTACGATCATAGGAACACGGCCTTGGTAATCAACCGTAATAAAATCCCCGATATTTTCCAGTGACTGAATAGGAGTTATAAACTGAGGGATTTTTTTCCACAGCTTTTGCTGTTCGTCCTTAAAATAATCCTGACAAATATAGTGTTTAATCTGGCTTTCATAGATCCCAACGGGTTGCGTTGCAATAAAAGAATTACGCTGACTAAGTATGTCGATAAAATAATCAGCATAAGGAGAAAATACGTTATTCAGAACGCCTTCACCATCATCAAGCGAACTGACTGTTGTTCCGCTCATTACACATCTCCTTCAACCAGAGTCATATCTGTGAATGTATAGGACTGGGTTATGCACGACTGAGTTATATAGGTATTGTAAAAATCGAAATAACGATAAACGAAATCCAGATTTGGTACCGCAATGCCCATTCGTTGACTGAGATTGATAAAAGAAGCGAGCAAGGTTTCAGCTTCTGTTTCTTTGCCATGAAGTACATCCAGCACCAATGAGGATTTAAAATCAGGAATCGACATCAAATATCCCATAGACTGACGACGAAAATTTTCACTATCTCCGACGTATCCTGCCTTCTCACCAATAGCCGTACATTCATCAACAATCGCCTGTATCACGGCTCGGGAACTGCTGTTACGCATCGCTGTTTCTACGCCGGAACGGACTAACCCACACACGGAAGCCGCTGCATTCAGGGTGTTTTTAGCAAATGCTTTATGCTCTATATCTGTACAGCCTTCGAAGGGAATGCCCACGCGGTTGAGTAAATCCAACGCCGCTAAAATGTCCGTTTCTGACCGCTCTTTGATTCTTTTGATCTGCTCAGGGACACCAAGATAACTGGTTTTCAGGAACCTCAATTTCAGTTTTTGTTTCCCGTGCTGAGTCACTGAGAAATTGAGCACTCCTCGGATAATCGTGACATCCAGAGCTTCATCAATGAATGTCCGTTCAGTGGCAAACCCATTCTGAAATAAGATCACCGGGCCTTTAAGACGGTTTTTATGGCGGGACAATTGCTGACAAATATGCAGGTTGGAAACGGTTTTACTGCACACATACAGTTGATCAAACTCTTTAGCCAAAAAAGCACTGTAGTCGGTAAGATGCCCATCAATAGTAATGCTACCGAGATCCACACTCGCGGCGTATTCTGGTTTTGTCTCATCGAACAGCTGTATTTGGCTGATCGGATGTGCCTGATGTCTTGTACCGCGTGAAGACAATAAAAAAACCTGGCATCCTTGTTGTTTACATTGATGGGCTAAGTAACACGCAACCGCCCCCGTACCGATAATGCCTATTCTGAGCATATTATTCTCCCCCTATAGCGACTAACAGCCTGCGTGTCGAGATAAGCAAGGGAGGTAATATCAGTAAGGTAATCCCTATAAAGTAAAGATCCATAGGATTACCCTGCCCCCAAATCGCCCATCCACCCTCTTGAGCCAGTAAGAGATCCAATACAATTCCGGTGATGAGATAAATAATGAAACTACTGAATGTCTTAACCAGATTACGCAGTGCGAAGACTCGGCCGTGATATATTTTCGGCACCGTTGTTTGCCATAACGTTTGCATTTTAATGATGCTTATCCGCATCGTGATAAAGCTAAGCGCAATACATATGCCAGCGACATAAATATTCTTTATCTGGGTCAATATCACAAAACCCGCCGCGAACAGGAATTCCAGCGCGAATAGCGGCATACGTTTTAATATAGAAGGCCGCCATGCTGAGATAAGGCTGACGATCACCATGGAGACACCACCGATAGACATCATGTAACCGGCATCTGCGACAGAAAAATAAGTGGTGAAATAAGGCACAATAGTGATTAGCGTTCCCCCGACCAGAATGGCTTTAAAAAAGGTGTACGCAATCATATAAGTCATTTCCGGCGATGCCCTGACCAACCGGACACACCCCATATCAGGAAAAATGGCTTTCCAGTTCAATTTAGAGAGCGTGCCATCATCATGCGGCAGAAACTGCACAGCGCTGACCCTGAACAATAATCCGGCAGCAAAGGCACTGATCATGAAAGTCAGTAGATCGAGCGTCAGCACAATCCCTAAACCATAATGAGAGAACAGAAACGCCCCGATGATCGGAGCAAGCATCTGTGGTAATGAATCGCTGAGGCTGCCCAATGAATTCGCCCGATTCAGTGAAGCAGCCGGAACCAGCCGGAAAACCAGCGTGCTGTAACAATCAATTTGTAACGCCGTCAACACACTGGTCAATGCGATATAGAGATAAACCACGATGTTATTGAGATAGCCAAAGTGATTGAAAATAAGCACAATCGCCAGGGCTAAACCCGCAATGCCCTCTGTGAACAATAACACCTTACGTTTATCGTAATGATCAATCACATACCCGACTAAAGGCATCAGTAAAAAGGCCGGAAGCACTAATACCAGATACATATTTGTGTAGGCAGTGACTGACATTTGCTTTTCCAGCAACCACAGCCCGAATGCAAATTCGGTCAGCTCACTGCCAAAAATCGACACTGCAATGCCAATCCACAGCGGATAAAAACCATTGATCCCCTTCATTCAACCATTACCTTCTTTTTTCGGCTACGGGCCTGTAATACTGGTTTTACTTTTTGCCCGGCCATCTCTGCATGACTATTCGATAAGAGTGACTGAGATCGGACTGTAACCCTGCTCTCAGCCAGCATTGATTCAATCCACCCAATCAGATCAGCCAAGGTTTCACAGGCCATAAACTCCGGTAGTCTCAGCGTCATGCCATATTCTTTTTGCAAGGCGGACAGAATTTTGATCGCAATTAACGAATCTCCGCCCAATGCAACAAAGCTTTCATTCATATTCAAACCATGCTGTCCAAGATGAGTCATCAGCAAACGACCCGCTGTGCTGCTAAGATCCGCCGGTGATGGCGCTTGCGTGACACGTTCGGCAACATGCATCTGTAATGAACGGTGTTGTAACGCGTTATTTGGGAATAGGTCAGGTTGCAAAGGAAATCTTTTTATCGATACTTTGCCATTGGTGGTTTTAGGGAAGTCAGTCAGATAAATAATGGCATGTGGCTGCATATAATGAGCAAAATTACCACGGATATACTGGCGTATCCGCTCACTTAGCGCTTTTTGTTCCGCTTTATCCGCCTGAGTTTTCACATAACAGAGTAATTTTGTTTCCGCCGGCGGAATACGTGGATCAATGACACTGTTTGTTGTCAGTACAACCTGCTCAACACCTTCCCACTGGCCGATAATACTTTCCAGCTGAGTCGGCTCAATGCGATAGCCACGTACTTTAATTTGGAAATCGGTACGACCGAGGAATGACAGGCATCCCTGCTCATCCATGCTGACCAAATCCCCGGTTTTATACATGCGTGGAGTGGCATGGTTGCAGGCTTCACGCGGAATATACGGATCAGCCACATATTTGGCAGCAGTCAGGGTGTTATTACCGTAATACCCTTTGGATACCAGCGGGCCGCCAATATACAATTCACCGGGTTCGCCACGGGGCACTGGCTGCCCGGCTTCATCCAGCACATAAAAACCAGTATTCGCTAATGGCTTGCCCAGCGGAACTGTTTCACCGACCCATGTATCAGTAGTGATTACCGAATCCGTCGCGGTGATGGTTGTCTCAGTCTGAGCATAAGCATTGGAGAAAATTCCGCCTTTCGGAACGTGCTGCTGCCATTTTTTCAGTGTCTGTGGATCAACTTTTTCCGTCCCGACTAAAATACGTCGTAAGTGAGAGGGATACTCAATCGCCGGATCGTCTAAACTTTCCACCCAGCCTTGCCAGTAAGTCGATGGTAAATCAGCCAGCGTAATCTGTTGCTCAGTCAGCAATTGATTAAAATCAGAGAAAGTGCTTGGCGGTGTATCTCCCAGAAAGACAACCCGACCGCCGGCGCTCCAGACAGGGAAAAGTTCTTCAAGAACAATATCCCAGAATAAATCGGTAAATTGAAGCATCCGATCTTCGGGCCCAATCGCCAGATATTCCTTCATCATCAAACAGTGGTGGGCAATGGCTCCATGAGAGTTCATCACACAATTAGGTTGCTGAGTACTGCCTGAAGTACAGGTAATGTAAGCCGTCTGGCCTGCTGCAATCACTTTTTCGGGATTTTTCAGTAACGCCGAATTTTCCTCACTCACTCCATCTTCATCCACACCACATTGACGTAACAGCGTCTCTTCATCATAAAAGTTTAAATATTGCACATGTGAGAGAGTGCTGAAGGTGCCATAATCTTCGTCGATAAGGGCAAATCGTGGAGTCAGTATTGAGAGCAGATATTCAACCTGAGTCACCGGTAATTTTTTATCGACAGGAACATATACGCCCCCTGCTTTCAGTATGGCTAACACGGAGATTGCCAAAGGAACACCGCGGCGCACCCTGACAAAAACAGGTTCTTCTGGCTGTAATCCCTGATGTAACAGGTGATGAGCCAACGCATTTGCCTGACGGTTCAGCTCAGAAAATGAAAGTTGTTTTACCCCTTCCGGCAAGCTGGTATCAACTAATGCACACGCCTGTGGTGCATCAGAAGCACGTTGCTCAAACAAGGCATGGATCGGTGCCTGATACAGAAAATCCTTCCGCACTGTTCCTATGGCAATAGAAGACGCATCCAGTGATTTAAGATGAGTAGTAATATCAGCCAAAGTCAGTGCATTCTGCTCTGGTGCACTTACCAGATAGTCCAATAATTGAGCCATCTTACCGGACAGCATTTTAACTTGTACCTTGCTGTAGGCCTGAGCCGCATACTCCCAGTGCAGATACAGATCATTCTCGCTCTGGAACACATCCAGAGACAATTGACCCACAATGAAACGTTTGGGATTGTCCAGCAATACCGACCAGCTACCACTCTCATTCAGCCTCAGTTTACGGGGGCTGAAATTGAAATCGTAATTGAGATAACGAGTCAGCATTTCTGAACGATTGCTCAGGCTGTTACTTTGCACTGTCAGATCATCAACAGTCACATCCTGATGGGAAAGAACCTCCAACAATTGCTCACAGGTCAGGTCAAGATACTCACTGAAAAGCTGCTGTTCATTGCAGGTATTAACCCGGACGGGCAACATCGCGGTCGTTAACCCGACCAAATTATCGAAGTTATCAAAATTACGCCCGGCCACCGATGTCGCCATAACGAACTGAGATTGTTTAAGTACCGATCCCAGAAAAATGGAGTAGGCGGTATACATCAGTATGTAAGGTGTTACGCGATGTTTAGTGGCGTAATGTAACAGCTTAGCCGTCAGTTCAGCCGGTAATTTCTCCAGATGAAAGCCCCCCGTAGCCAGCACGTCACCTTCTTCAGTGAGTTCGACAGGTACCGTAACGGGTAAATTAGCCAAATCCTTCTGCCAGCCAGATAGATATTTATGCCAGAATGATTTCTGATGAATAAAATCTGGTGTGTTTTTGAAAGCTGCCAGCCGTCCCAGATAATCCTGATATTGCGCAGCGGGTGGCAAATCACTGGCACCATGATAAACAGCAACTAATTCATTGATAAAGATATCCAAAGAGACACCATCAACAACCGTATGATGGGCAACCAAACAGATGATATCCACCCGGCAATGATCTGATGCGTATTGCGCTAAAGAAGTTCCATTCCATAATGGCTTGGACAGATCGACCTGCGCCACATGCACTCTGAACATAGGCCCGCGATCGAGTATAAATTCTTCATCTATACAGGCTTGTTGCCACTGAGAAAACTGCTCCGGTGAATCGAAGGGAGACTTCTCAACACGCATGGCAGCATAATAGTCAAATTGCCCCGTTACGGTTTTAAACGTTTCAGGGCAAAAAACCTGTTGTAGCTGCTGATGACGATTGAATAGATACTTAATGGTGCTGTTCAAACGATGAGGCTGTAATTCATCGGTAATCACACACTGAATGAATTCATTATAAGATTTTGAGGCTGCCGGATCGTACCAACTCGCCATCGCCAGATTTTTCTGCATTCTGGGTTCAGCCAAAACCGTTGTTTCCTGCATTTTCGGCGTAATTGGTCTATCCGGCGGACGGGCAGAAGAAGAGCGAGAAGCAGCGGTAATTCCTTCAACCGTTTTTTCGAAGCCAGTGAAACACGCCTCCAGAACATTATCGTCATGAGCCGTCGAGAGGAAACAAGTACGCCCTTCCCACGTATAAACCCCATTCATCAATAAATGATGGAAAAACAGTTCATGGTTTTTCTTCTGGCTGAATTTGAAAAGTGATCCAAAATTCGCAACTTCTATCCCGCTATTTGCCGCAGTAAATAAACCATTAAGCCGTTTAACGAATCCCGTTGTTCTGTCGTTCAAATCAGCTTGTAATGAGGGCCCTTGTGCTTTCATATGTAACAGCGTTGCTTCTGCGGCAGCCATTGCCAAAGGGTGTTTACAAAATGTTCCGGCAAAGAAAGTAGTCTCATTAGGCGGGTAAGAAACATCACCAAATTGCCAGAAACCACCATCAATATAATCCATGACTACCGCATCTCCGGCCAGCACACCAACAGGCAGGCCGCCACCGATGACTTTGCCATAAGTCACCAAATCTGCCTTAACCTGATAGTAATGTTGGGCGCCTCGGGCGTGATAACGGAATCCTGTAATAATTTCGTCAAATAACAAGACGATATTCTTCTGTGCGGTGATTTTCCGTAACGTCTGAATAAACAATTCTGGTCGTAAAGTGATATTGCGTGATTGAACCGGTTCAACCATAACCATGGCGATTTCATGCCCGTGGGCTGTAATGTAATCCAGACTTTGCTGTTCGCCATAATTAAGCACCACAATATCCCGCCCCAGATTATCAGGAATACCGCTGGATTGTGGGAACTGCTCTCCGGGCTTCATGCCGCCCATAAAGAGAATTTCCGTATAATGACCGTGATAGGCATTATTGAAGATGACAATTTTTTGTTTCCCGCTGGCAGCTCTCGCCACACGGCAGGCAAGCATAATCGCCTCAGTACCTGAATTGGTGAACGCGACGCGTTCAACGCCGGTGATTTCGGTAATGAGATCCGCAACAACCATCGCAGACTCATCAACAGGGCCAAGATGAAAACCGTGCTGGAGCCGCTTTTGCAACGCCTGTTGGATAAAATCGGGGTTATGCCCAAAAAAGTTGACACCAAATCCCATCGCGATATCGATAAAAACATTACCGTCCAGATCGGTAAAGTGCGCCCCTTTTGCCGTTTTCCCCACAATCGGGTAACACAGTTCTTTCAGTTTGCTGTTGAATTGGATCGCATTGCGGTTATCACAAAGCGCTGTCCGATATTTCTGGATAGTGTTTTTTGACGCGATTGTTTTCGCATTGTATTGCTGAATAAACGCTGTCGTTTCCGCATCACATTGCACAGGCTCTGAAAGCACAACCGGTTTATAGGTAAATTTGGCTTTTTCACCTGATGAAGCTGCTGGCTTTGTCACCTCAGGCTGAGGCTGCTCAGTGTGATGATCGGGGATCTCAACAGATTGTTTACCTGATTGAGTGCTGGTCAATGGAACGGTATTTGATGCTGTAGGCACCGTTATTTGTGCTGGTGGCGCTATTGGGGCTGTAGATAATACCGGGGCTAATGCTGATACTGGCGGTTGATTTTCCGTGATAAAATTCGTGGTTCCTCCCCTGATATTCTGCAATACCGCCAGCTGCTGCTGAAACAGTTGCTGCATAGCGTTTAACTGAGCCACCATAATGCCCTGTTTAGTCTCAATATCGAGCTTGGTTTCACGGACAGGAGTCATCGGCACATTAACGACAGGTGTGTTAACTGTAGACTGGTTAACCACTGATTGGTTAACTACAGATTGATTAACCATAGATTCGTTAACTATCGGCTCAGGCTGCCTATTGTCGGCTGCCTGTGGCTCTGCCAGTGATTGCTGCGGTGTTGGCATCTCTGGCGCAGTTAGCGGCACATTCGGTTCATGATTAACACTTTCAGCCACGGCAGGCTGAGCCTGTTCACTGATGAAACTGGCAACCTTATCGATATTCGACAATCCCTTAAAAAATTTCCCGATGCTGATATCCACGCCATATTGGGATTTAATATTGTTTTTAAATCTAATCAACGTGAGAGATTCAATACCCAGCGCCAAAAAGTCAGTATTGGTAGGCACATGCTCACTCGCTAATTCCGACTCTAGCCAATTTTGCAAAGCGTGTTTTAGTTCATTTGGCAGTTGCGTCATTACGTTACTTTCCCTTCATAAGTTCTAATTGGGCTTGGAAAATGGCATTCATACAGTCAATTTGCTGCTGCATGATGAAGAAAGGTTCATGATCGAGCAGATTGCCCTGCTCATATTCTTCAGGCTGTTTCTGCTGTCTTACGCCATTCGCTAACGTGGCGGTGTATTCCGTAAACCAACACGTTTCTGTCAGTAGTTTTCTGGCCGGCAATAAGGCGGGATTAAATGTGAACGGTGAATACATTGTCAGCCATTCTCTCGGTGAGCCGGATAAATAGTCGCTGGCTAATACTGCCAATAAATCGCAATAATTGAGTTGCTGGCTGTTCCGGGAGGAGCTATAAGCGGAGGCAAAGTGTTGCGGTTGTTTCTCCGACAACCATATGCTGAGCATACTTTTAGGCCCAATCTCAATGACTTTCAGCCCAGACATCGCCACTAAATTCTCCAGATTACGCCGGAACAGGACACGGCCTAACATGTGCTGCTGCCAGTATTCGACTGTCGCGAAACACGCTGTTTCCGGTTGTCCTGTCAGATTCGACAAAATCGGCACTTCTGCCACTTTAAGCGGAATATCAGCGAGAAACGCCCCAAATTCCTGAGCTGCCTTATCCATCATCGGAGAATGAAATGCCCGGTTGGTATTGATAAATCGGGCATGGAGATCATGCTGCTCCAGTTTTTGCCGGAAATGCTCAAGCGCATCACGTGTACCGCTGATAATAGTGTTGGTTTCGCTGTTTTCTGCGGCAATAGTCAGCTCAGCGTGCTCTATCAGCTCACTGACTTGCTCCGCCGAACCATTTACCATCATCATTGCACCACGGGGATCGCTGGCTTCCATTAATTGAGCGCGTTTGATGATGATCCTCAGCCCTTCTTTCAGGGAAAATACATTGGCGATACAGGCCGCCACATATTCACCAAGACTGTGACCAAGCAGAATATCAATGCGTCCGATGGCAGGACGCAGACACTGATAGAGCGCATATTCAAAAGCAAACAAAATAACCTGAGCAAACTCAGTGCGGTTGATTATCTGCTCGTCTACCTGCTCAATCAGAAGTTGTCTGACCTCCACCTTGAGTTGCCCACTTTCATGTGCTATCTCCGAACATAATTGATCAATCTGATCAATCCACTGGGCAAATTGCACATTATGACGATACAACTGAGCCGCCATTGCTACCGATTGCGTTCCCTGCCCGGCAAAAACTAATGCCATCGTTGTTTTATCAGTTGTGGTATCAGCAATTGATGGGCCATGTTCACTGGCGCGATAACCGACTATTTCGCCTCTGGATACTGCGGATAGCTGCTCAACCAATTGCTCAGCACTCTTGACCCCCAGTGTACAAACAACCGGCAATACCGTCCGTTGAGCCAGTGTCTGGCAAAAGTCTCTAAGCACAAATTGCTTTTGTTTGATATGTTGCTGCACATCCGCCAATAATCGGCTGGCAAACGCCTTCAAATGTGCCTGATCGTATCCGCTCAGCACACAAGGCAACGTCTGGTTTTCCGGCTCTGTCTCAACAAGACTTTTTTGACTTTTATGGTGGCTTTTGATCACCACATGCGCCCCTGTTCCTCCCATGCCAAATGCACTGACGGCCAGACACGTTTTTTCGGGGGCAAGCGGTTGGGCGATAGTCGGGATCGCAAGTTGTCCTTCGGTCAGCGTGATACGTGGATTCAGCTCGCTGAATCCTGCCACTGGCGGCGCTATTCTGTGTTTATCAATCAGCAACAGTTTGATTAATCCGGCAATACCTGCCGCAGCCTCGAGATGCCCGATATTAGCTTTGATAGCGCCTAAATAGCAGGGAGTCTGCGCTTTTTGAGCGTGAAAACAGGCATGGATACCCGCCATTTCGATAGGATCGCCCAGATGAGTGCCCGTACCGTGAGTTTCGAAATAACCGATATCACTCGCCTTCACATCAGCATTTGCCCAACACTGTTCCAGCAACTGTTGCTGTGCAAGCGGATCGGGGGCTGTGATGCCATTACTACGACCACCATGATAAATCTCAGAAGCCAGCAGACTGGCTTTAATATCGTTATTATCACGGATGGCAAGATCATGACGTTTAAGGATAACCACACCTGCCCCTTCCCCCAGAACAGTTCCGTTGGCTCTGGCATCAAAAGGGCGGCATAAGCCATCATGGGATAATACGCTCAATTGCTGCATTTCCCTGAAATGGGCCATATCCAGCTGTAGATGTACCCCCGCCACAATAGCGGTATCGCATTCGCCCCGCTCAATACTCAAACGTGCCTGATGCAATGCCACCAGCGATGATGAACACAAGGTATCGACCGTTAACGAAGGCCCTCTCAAATCCAAAAAGTACGATAGCCGATTAGCGCATACGCTGTTCTGATTGTTGATTGCACTGCTCGGATATCCCTCTTCCCCTGTCTCCGTGAGATAATTCTGTAGCAACTGTCGATAACCATTCTGGCTGATACCAACAAATACACCGGTTCGGCTTTCTTTCAGGTCATTCAGGCTCAGGTTAGCCTGCTCAATAGCCTCCCATGTCACCATCAGCAATAATCGGTGCTGAGGGTCCATCAGCCGGGCATCTTTAGGCGTAATTTGGAAGAAACTATGATTGAACTGACGAATATCGTCGCAAAATGCCCCGCTCAACTGGATGCCCTTCGCCTCAAACTCGGCTAATAGCGATGCCATAAAAGGACGGTCTTCCGGGCAACGGCTGAACTGGCTTTTTCCTGCCAGCAGATTCTCCCACAACTGATCGCAATCTTCTGCGCCGGGAAAACGTCCGGCATAGCCGATAATCGCTACTTCAGCATTATTTTGTTTAGACGGCAGTGACGTTGTGGCCTCAGTGCGCGAAAGGCTTTCATCTGTGGTTTTTACTGTAGGTACTGCTAATGCCAGCCTCTGCCAAAGCTGATGAATTGACGAAGCGGAGAACAACACGACTTCAGTCACCGCATGGCCCATAGCCTGACTTAAACTGTCAGCCAATTGGACGATGGTCACGGAGTTATAACCCAGATCCATTAAAGAACGTTGTACATCATCTTCGGCCAGTTTCTGACCCCGCACCTGACCAATGATGTGAACAAATGTTTCCCAGTTAATTCTCTGTATTGGCACAGCCTCCTGAGGAATAACGGATGAAACAATATGATTTT
This sequence comes from Xenorhabdus sp. KK7.4, assembly GCF_963876465.1. NCBI lineage: Bacteria > Pseudomonadati > Pseudomonadota > Gammaproteobacteria > Enterobacterales > Morganellaceae > Xenorhabdus > Xenorhabdus sp. KK7.4. The sequence continues at coordinate 24,051 of NZ_CAWNQF010000013.1, read as the reverse complement.
CGGTAATTTTCAGGAATGAATGACATGCCGGATTCATATGGAAAGGCTTACGGGTATCGTATAAGGCATCACGCACAGCCTGATAATTCTCGCGTACAGTATGCTGCGACACTTTAAATGACGGTGTGACTTCTCCTTTCTCCAGAGACAGTGAGGTTTCAGTGACCGCCACCGCAATCAATTTAAACGAACTATCCTCCACCTGCTGATTATGCTGTTGTACCACCTCAGCAATATGCTCCTGCAAGCGGGATGAGTGTTGTAGTGTGCAATTCTCACCAAATCGCTGGCGACACAACTCAGGGTTAATAAACAATAGAGCAGTAGCGTAGGGACGTTGTTCAATATCAATAATGGCATGGTTGATAATATCGGTTTTCTCAAACAGACTCTGTTCAATGGCATCACTGGATACCTTTTCGCCATTAGACAGTTTCTTAACCGAATCTAACCGCCCCAGAAGCACAAGTTCACCCTTGACCATCTTGCCGAGATCGCCTGTCCTGAACCAGCCCTGCCTGAAACAACGCTGGTTAGCGGCTTCATCTGCATAATAGCCCAGCATGACATTCGGCCCTTTTGCCAAAATCTCCCCACTGTCTTCATCAATTCTGAGAATGACATTGGGTAAGGGGCGACCTACACTGTTGTGTTCTTCATAGCCCGGGCCTTTAAGTGTCAGGCATGGGCTGGTTTCCGTCAGCCCCCAGCCCTCAGCAACATAGATACCGCAATGCTTAAAATAGTCTTCGATATCCGGAGGCAATTTGGAGGCAGCAGAGAAGATCATCTGCAATGTCGGTGCCACTGCCCGGTAAAAAGCCCCGGAATGTTTCATTTTGTTGGCAACGACTGTCAGTATCTTGGGCACACTGAAAAAACGTGTCGGTTTTAACTGACTCAGATTAGTGCACATCCGGTCAATATCCATGCCCCGGCTATTATCAATATGTAACATCGCCTGACTGAAAATGGCCGTGTATTTTTCAAATAATCCACCAAAGCTGTGGTGCCACGGCAGGTAACTGAGAAAAGATTGCGGGCCATCGAAATGCCATAATGTTTGCAGAGCCTGCTGCTGTGAAAGAATATTGTTCTGACTGAGCAACACACCTTTCGGTTTACCACTGGAACCGGAAGTAAACATCAAACAGAATGCCTGTTCTGCCTGCGTGGCCTGTAAATCTGTCGTAATAGCCCTGAGTAACGCCTCTCCGATAGCTTCATGGCTGACGGCTTTATCCGGGCTAATCAGATCAGTTTCCCTGTCAATACCGGCAAAATCAGGGAAAGGTCCGGCCTGTTCCAGTATCATCACCTGCCACGGGCTATGCTGTGCCAGCGTCTGAGCAAGTGATACCTTTTCGGTGATGACTAATGCGGGTTCTGCCAATGACAGACAGTAAGTCATCATCTCCTCAGAATAATTGGCGTATACCGGCGCATAAATAGCGCCTTTAAGCTGACAGGCGAATTCAATAGCCAGTAATTCCCAGCAATTATGCGAAATTGTCACTACCCGCTGACCACGAGTAATGTTCAATTCATGCAAATAACGATAAATACGGGCAATACTGCACAGTAATTGGCGCCAGCTTAGCTGACGCCCGGATTGCAAGTCGTTAAACCGTATTGTATCAATATCGCTGAGTGCTTTTTTCAGTAACGCCAGAATAAGGACATTATCAGTATCGAGTCCCTGAAGGCAGACACGCCATTGCTCAACAAAACGATCTGCTCCTGCATTTTGATTGTGTTTACGCATACTCTTAAACCAAATAAAAAAGATCACTCAAATACATCAATATTTCAGGCAGCAAAAATTCACCTTAGTGCTTAGAATTAAGGTAAAAATTTAAGGCAACACGTTGATGCGGCCGGTTAATGACAGGTGTTTAAAATCCCGTAATCTTGTTAAAATCTGGGTACGCTTCAACCAGCGATCAGTGCCATCATATCTGGGTTGATACGCTTTACGGCCATGAGCACAGCGGTAATTATCAATAAAAGCAATTTCACCGGGGCTTAAAACCAGATCAAATACCGCCGACTCAGCTAATGTCTCCAGTTCAGCCACCGCCTCAAGTTCTTCGGTATCCAACGCAGCTTTATCCATATACAGAGGATCGTAGCGCATATGAATATGCTCGCCGCTACCCGTCAAAACAGGACAAACCGTATAATTTTCATCCCGCTCTTCTTTTGACAAACACGGACGATCATTAAAAATACGGAATTTGTTTTTCTTGAGAATAGTGACGGTTTTTTCACTGAGTTTGGAAAAATCGGGAACTGACACGCTGGTGGGGATGCGGTAAATATTGCGAATACACATGAAACCGAGGTAATCCGCACGATAGTCCAGCGAGGTATCTTCGGTATGCAGTAATAGATCGACAGAACCCGTGCCTAATTGCTTTCCGGCATCTTGCTGGATTGGGAAGATCTCTTGCACCAGTTTGCCGTCTTGTAAATCGGAAAAACCGACTACATCACCGCATAAGCTCGACATCAAACAACAGTAGTAATCATAATGACCGTTCGTATTGGAAACGTCCTTCCAGTGGTTTGGTGTTGCCCCCATCGAACCGGACATATCGGGGTATCCCTTTATAACAGCTAGCGGGTAACCCTGATGGCGGAATTTTTTGACTTCAATACGTAATCGGGTGGGCAATGACTCGACCCATTCCGGCAAGCTGCGAACAAATGCCTGATCATCAGTAGAATGATAACGTTCTTGTAAATTTGCGATGAGAGCCTGAATCTCATCAACTTCTGAATTAGACAATTCAATGGAATATATCGCCTGGTTCATTCTTATTAATCCTTATGGTCATAAATTACCGCAATACATTTGCGATCCGTTCAAACCCCTGCTCAATAGCATCCATAGGCGCAGCAAAAGAAACTCGTACGTGTCCACGATACAGACAGGCTTCTGCCGGGATCAGGGCTACCCCTGCATGAGTGAGCAGATATTCACAGAATTGAGTGGCATCACGACAACGATCATTGAGGTATTTTTCAACATTGGGGAACAGATAAAATGCGCCCGCAGGAAGCTCACAATCGAAAAGTTCGCGGGTATATCGGTATGCCCGATCCCGGCGTTGTTTGAGTATCTCTAACCTTTCCTGATAAAAATCTTTGGGCATTTCGAGCGAGGCAATTGCACCATACTGGGCAAAAGTGCAGACATTATCGGTCATATGACCATGCAGGTCAGAGACTCTGTTGATTAATTCAGAGTGGGCTATCATGTAACCAATACGGTAGCCCGTCATGGCAAAGCTTTTTGAAAATGTTTGCACCGTGATTATGTATTCATTGTCATCAAGGGCAGCCAGACTATGATGTTCACCATCAAAGACAATTTGTTCATAGGCTTCATCAGATAACATGAAAATCTGTTTTTCTTTGACGATTTGGCACAGGGTCTGTAATGCAGCTTTCGAGTAAACAGCCCCGGTCGGATTATTTGGCGTATTGATAATGATAAGTTTGGTATTTTCGGTAATGGCCTGCTTTATTTTTTCAACATCCAGATCAACACCAATATTTTCAATTAATACCGCTTTCCCACCGGCTAATTTGACTGCTTCAAGGTATGTTGCCCAACAGGGCACGGGAATAATGACTTCATCACCGGGATTAATGACTGTCTGTAAGATTTCATAAATAACTTGTTTGGAGCCATTGGTTACGATGACATTTTCAGGCGTCGCTTTAATCCGGTTATCTTCAAATACTTTTTGGCAGATTTTCTCTCTTAATTCAGGTTCACCGTTGAGCCAGCTATAACGTGTCCTGCCATCTATCAGTGCCCGGATGGTGTCATTAACAATCGTAGCCCCAGTACTGAAATCCAGCTCACCTTCATTTAATCCAATAATGTCACGACCTTCACTTTTCAATTTGGCAACGATATCTGCCAGCCCTACCGTTACTGAGGCATTAATATTCTTTGCTCTGCCAGCAATGCGGGATGAAAAAGGATTCTCTTGTATCATTATGAACATCTCAGTTAATTAATATAACAATGCTTAATCTTTCGTTTTAAAAACCGATAGCCTACAGATCGCTCTTTTTATAAATCGACAGTCTTAGAGGGAATAATTTCACTATTACGATATTCAGAGGGATAATCATTCAAATCTGAGGGCGGTTTGATATATTCAGTAATATCCAAAGAATCCTGTTTATAATTCCTCGCCGTTACACGACCATCTTCATGAGCGGTAACATGGGCCCGGTTAACCGGTAATTTGCCTAATGTCGTTGTAACGACATACTGCGGCACGCTAAAACCTGTCTCGAACCCTACCATCGCATCCATAATTTCCTGTCCCTTCTCCAGAGTGGTCATGAAGTGAGAAACACCGGATACGTTATCGCAATGGTACAAGTAATAAGGACGAACCCTGATCCTCAAAAGCGCCTTGAGTAGTGACCGCATCGTTTCTACATCGTCGTTGATCCCTTTTAATAAAACGGACTGGTTTTGCACAGGGATGCCATGTCGCAGTAATCGATCACAGGCAGCAGCCGCTTCTTCGGTCACTTCTTTCGGGTGATTAAAATGTGTGTTAACCCAGATAGGGTGGTACTTTTCCAGCATCTGACAGAATTTTTCTGTCACTCTTTGAGGGGCAAATACGGGATAACGGGTTCCGATACGGATAATATTAATGTGACTGATGCTCCTCAGTCTCTTAATAATCGCTTCAAGAAACTTGTCATAATGTATTAAGGGATCACCGCCCGTCAGCAGAACATCATCAATTTCGGGGTGGCTCTCAATATAAGCGAAGTCTTCTTCATAAGATGCGGCAAGATCGGAACCAAAATAGGTGCCACTGACATCTGTGGTATGAAACTTTCGCGTACAATGGCGACAATAAACAGGGCAAGTATCCGAAACCAGTAAAACAATTCTATTCGGATATTTATGTACTACTCTGGCTGTTTTGAGGTTAGCTGTATCTCCTACCGGATCATTATCAGAGTTTTCCGCTACGTTCATTTCTCTTAAATGAGGAATAGTCTGTAATCGAATGGGGCAATTCTCATCATGTTTGTCCATAAGCGAAGCATAATACGGAGTGCTCTGCCAAAGATATTTTCCTTTAACTGCTTCTATGGCTTTTCTTTCTCCGTCAGTTAATGCTACCCATTTTTCCAGCCCTTCAGATGTTTTAATTAAGTTACGTAACTGAAACTTGGGATCGTTCCACTCCTCGTCACTGAACGATTCTTTACTTAAGAACATACCACCTTCCTCGTATACTTTTATATTCTTTATTAAGTGTGAGTCATGCTTCAAACCACGACAGTAAAATTTAGAAATAGGTGTAATAAAATAGCTATCACATCGAAAACCAGAGGAATAACTCACGAAATGAATGTGGGCATAAATAATAATGAGTGTTTTGATAACGTCTGGATAGCATTTATTAACAACAACAAGGCGTAATATAAATAAACCCGGCAACATTGCAGACTTTAAAATATATCGCCCCATTAAAAACAAATCATACTTTCAAAAACAAACACCCGTTCAAAATAAACACGCCATTTAAAATAAAATGCCCTATATAAAAAATGAATAATTACTCTTTGCCGAACTCTGTAATAACAGGAATAAATAGATTGGGAGGATTATTTTACTGGGGATTAATGAGAGGACGAAGCCTCTCAACGGAGATCAGATTAAGTTATAACCACTACATATTAGTCATTAATTTAATATTGGATAAATACCCGGCCCGATAGGTAATCCGGCAAAATACCATCCGATAAGCAACAGCATCCAGACGATAAAAAATACCAGAGGATAAGGCAGTACCAGCGTATAGTAAGTGCCTAAACGGGCATTTTTATAATAACGCTGGAGAAATCCTAAAAAGAGAGGCAGAAAAGGTGACATCGGTGCCAAAGGGAATACAGCAGAATCAGAAATGCGAAAGATGATCTGCGCAAAAGCAGGATGAAAGCCAAGTAAAATAAACATCGGCACAAAGATAGGTGCAAGAATCGACCAAATGGCTGAACCACTCGCAATAAACATGCACAAAAAAGAAGATAAAAACATCAGTCCGATAAAAGCAGGTGCGCCAGTCAGACCCAGTGTTTCCAGCAGGCCAGTGATACCAATGGCCATAAATTTGCCCATATGGCTCCAATTAAAGAAAGCAACAAACTGAGCCAAAGGAAAAACCATCACAATGAAACCCGCCATGCTTTTCATCGGGTCAACGAGCAACTCCGGAATATCGTTAGGTGTTTTTATTTGTTTGGTAAAAACACCATATGTAATCGAAACGACAAAGAAAAACAGAATAATCAGCGGCACAATCCCTTTTATAAAAGGTGACGGAAGGACTGATCCCGTCAGAGGATCCCGCAAAAGCGCATTTTCAGGAACTACCATCAACCCAACAATACCGATAAAAATCAGGGCCGACAGCCCGGTCATTAATAACCCGCGATTTTGTTGTGGCGTAAGCTTTTCTAATTTATCCTCGCTATTTCCTTCCCAGACAGGTAAACGCGGCTCAATAAACTTATCCGTCAGAATTGCTCCCGCAATCGTCAGTACAATCACGGATGTTGCCATAAAATACCAATTATCAATGACACTGACATTCAAATTAGGATCAAACATTTTAGCCGCTTCCGTGCTAATACCAGACAGCAGAACATCGGTTGTGACAATCAGGAGATTTGCCGTAAATCCTGATCCTACACCCGCAATTGCAGCCAGTAATCCAGCCACTGGATGTCGCCCAACGGCAATAAACATCAGTGCTCCCAACGGGGGCATCACAACAAGTGCCGCATCCGACGAAATATGGCTAAAAAAGGCGATAAACAACACCATATAGCTGGCATAACGTTTATTGATACCCGCTGCCATTTTATACATCAGAGCTCTTAACAAACCGACTTTGTCAGCCAGCCCGGCACCAATGACTAACGCAAGAATGGCTCCGAGAGGGGTAAAGCTACTGAAATTTTTTACAATATTAGGCAGAATCCATTGTATTCCCTCAGCACTGAGTAAATTTTTAACCCTGACCATTTCTCCATCTATCGGATTTTTTACCGCCAAATCAAACCAGGATAAAATAGCGGTCGCAATCATTAACACGGCAATCAGATAGATAAATAAAACAAAAGGATTCGGAATTTTATTTCCTACTTTTTCAATCCATCCCAAAATATATCCCGGACTCTTATTTACAGATAGAGAGGCCTGATTCATAGTTTTTCCTCTGCATTTGCTGACATTGTTATGTTGTATGCGGTTGTGTCTGGATGCAGGTTTGCCCTGAACAGACAAGCCTAATAAATGTTATTGGTGACGCTGAGCGTCAAAATCAGGTAGGTGAATGGTGATGGTTGCCAGTGTTTTCACTGCAATTGCCAGTACATCTTCATTAAAATCAAACTGCCCATGATGATGGCCTGCACTGAGTTCAGTACCGAAAATAAGGTAAGAAGCCAGACCTCCGTTTGCTTTAACCCGCTCCATAAAATAAGTTGCATCTTCTGAACCTACGGATTGACGACCGCTTTTAACAACAGATGAAAGCTCAGGGACATGCTGTTGAGCCTGCTGATAAATAAAATCGACCCATGCCGGACTGGGTTTACTACTTTTCGCTGCCCCCATTAGCTCGATTTCATACTCCACATTCTGCATTTTTGCTGCGCCTTCGATAACATCGAGGGCGTGACTGTAGATAAACTCGTTGATTTCATTCGTTTCACCACGGGTTTCCACTTTCATTAATGCATAGTCAGGAATAACATTACGACCAGTACCAGCCTGTAATACGCCAACATTAATACGCGAAATACCTTTGCTGTGATGAGAAATTGCATGCAGTCCTACCGTAGCCTGAGCCGCAGCCAACAAAGCATTTTTTCCTTCTTCCGGCTTTCCGCCCGCATGAGAAGCAGCCCCGTGATAAGTGACATCAATTTTGGTCGTCGCCAGAAAACTATCATTACCACAAACTAATTCCCCCATAGGTATACCGAGGCCAATATGGATGGCGATAAAAAAATCAACATCATCCACAACCCCGGCCTCAACCATTGATTTAGCCCCTCTTGTCCCTTCTTCTGCGGGCTGAAATATCAGTTTGATTTTTCCTGTGAGCCGATTTTCATATTGCTTCAATATACGCGCAAGTCCGAGCCCGATAGCTGTGTGACCATCATGACCACAGGCATGCATCATATGTGCATTACAGGAAGAAAAATCTTCAGCATGAGGGCGATGAACATGAGTCTGATCTTCATTCAAATCAAGTGCATCCATATCAACCCGGAATGCCAGTGTCGGGCCTGCTTTGCCGGTATCCAGTGTTGCGACAATGCCAGTAAAACCACCGGAAAAATGCGGCAACCATTCTACCTTCGCGCCCTGTTGGATGGCTCGCTGTTCTTGCTCCTGTAATGCCTGTACTGAAGGCAGCCCCATTCTCGCATCGGCTTTAATCACCTCCTGCCCCATTTTCAGGCTATAACCTAACCGGTGTAGCTCATCAGCAACAAGGGTCGCGGTTCTGAATTCAAACCAGCCTGACTCAGCAAAATGGTGAAAATCACGACGCCAGTTTTGTAGTTGTCCGGCAATTTGCCGAATAGATTCATTCAATAAAGTTTGCATATGCCTATCCCTTTTAGTTATCACATCAGTAGTTTGTTTTTAATTAATGTAGACAAGAGGCGCTGCTTAAATGAGATACAATTAACTTCATCTATATAACTAATAGTTATCGCAAAAGAGAAAATAGTGATGCCAATAAAACTCAATCAGTTACGGGCTTTTGTTGAAATTAGCCGCTATGGCAGTATTCGAGCAGCAAGCCGATCCTTGTCACTTTCGCAACCTGCTTTGACAAAATCCGTTCGTGAATTGGAAGATTCACTGGGGGCAAAATTATTTATACGCAGTAATCAGGGCATTCATTTAACAGAGTGCGGGCAAAGTTTTTTATCACGTGCCAGCTTGATACTTGAAGAGTTGAGAATTGCTCAAGAAGATATTCAGCAACGTATTGGATTACTCGGTGGTGTCATCAATATTGGCGTTGCTGGCTGTATTGTCCGCACAATCATGCCAAAAATCATTACACAATTTCATCGCAATTACCCCACCGTCAAATTGCGTATTGTTGAAGGGCAGTTATTGGCTATGTTACCCCAACTCAGACAAGGTGAACTGGATTTCTCTGTGAATACCTATTATCCCGAGAATACAGATGCAGACCTCAGCTTTGAGAGGTTGATGGAAAAAGAGTACAAAGTGATTGTGCGTAAAGGGCACCCCAAACAGCATGCGACCTCTCTAGAAGAGCTATCTGATTGCAACTGGACCATGCCAACACCAAAAGGTACCTATTATCGCAGTTTATTCGAAAGGCTTTCATTAATGGAGAAGCCTCCTGTCTTCAGCGTCACGTGCGAAACATTGATGTCTTGCATGAGCCTCGTTGCCAAAAGTGATTTTGTGACCATCGTCGCTGTCGATTTAGCAGATGATGTACTGTTTCATCAGCAATTTGTCGCCTTAGACCTTAAAGAACAGCTTCCATTAGCCATGTTTTGTCTGATCCGTCGTAAAGATACCAATTTAACCCCCGCCGGAGAGCATTTAGCCAGACTGTTTCGGATGTATTGCCGTGATTGACCGCCTGACATGCATCCTGCTGCTAGCCAATAACCACAATGCCGAGCTGTTCCATGATTTCAGCAACCTGAGAGTGTTCCAGTTTAACCCCCTGAAAATCCACTCGCCGTATATCAATTTATCCCAAAGCAGAATTGGCCAAGCGACTCCTGTTGATTAACCAATTTCAAGTGGGCAGTCACGACAGTTTCCTACTCCCGGTAATTTATTCCGCTGGCAACAACAGCGACGCTGTATAATGTTATTTCTTAATATCACTGTACGATATAATGGGTTATCTCTGCCATCAGGTAATTTTGCTTCAAAGAAAAGATTATTGACCAATATTTGATATTGTTCATCACTCATTCTTTCTTTAAAGTTACTTAAATACCAATACATCACATAACCAATATTATTCCATAGCAAACGCCCATTAATTCCTTTATAAGATTCAATCTTTTCACAGACCGGAATAATATGGCGATCCAATAAAGCATAATAGCGTTCCAGTAAGGACAGAGGCTCATCCATCCAAGTTAATTGATAGTAAACCATATTAGGCCGGCCGCTTTCATGAAATTCAACCTGAAAAAGATTATAATCAGCATCTGCCGCCTGAGGGTATTCCAGCAGCATTAGCATCATTGGAGGAACAACTAAACCGAAATACCACTGTGCCCATAAAGAATAAAGCCCTTTATTATTCGGCTTCTGATCACTATTTGCATAATACTCATTATGGTAACGTTGCATTAATAATAAAAATTCTTTTTCATCCGACCATTGGTGAAATACCATGCTATCTTCTGGAATATTTTCTGCATTCACTTTCATAGATGAATTAAAATGGCTGAATGCGCTGTCGAATAAACTAACAATATTATTAACATCTACTTCTAACGTTATCTGAGTCATTCTACACCCTTCCATAATATCTTGGAATAATTAATGGTTTATCGGATTCTGGATCACGGATAATTCGGCATGCCAGACCAAATACATCGGCAATACTCTGCTCTGTGATAATTTCTTCAGGCTTTCCTTCCGCATAAATATGACCATTCTTCATCATGATCAATCGTGTAGCATAGCGCAGAGCTAAATTAATATCGTGTAAAACCAATACCAGTGTTTTCCCCTGCTGATGTAAGCGCTGGCATAAATCAAGCATTTCAATCTGATGAGAAATATCCAGATAAGTCGTCGGCTCATCCAGTAGGATAATCGGCGTTTGTTGTGCCAGTGTCATGGCAAACCATGCCCGCTGACGCTGGCCTCCAGAGAGTTCGCTGACAAATTTTTCCGACATATCCCATAAATCGACAGCCTGTAAGGCTTCTCTGACAATGCGTTCATCTGTTTCTGACCATTGCCGCAGGAAAGTCTGATAAGCATAGCGACCGCGGGAAACAAGGTCATAAATCGTCAACGCTTCCGTCACAATTGCCCCTTGGGTTAACAGTGACAATTCACGTGCAACCGCTTTTGGCTTATAACGATGGATATTTATTCCATCAAGTTGAATTTCACCGTGTTGTGGATGCATGCTTCGGCTAATTGCCCGCAGCAACGTCGATTTTCCACACCCATTAGGGCCAATAATAACGCTGAACTCGTTATCGTGGATTGCAAGATTAATATCTTCAATAATCGTTTTTTTACCGTATGCCAGTGAAAGACTCCGGGCTTTAAGCCGTGAAATCACCTCTGGGGAATTCGCATCCGATGGCATTATCGTGTTCTCCTTAATTCTGCATACAGTAAATACATCAAGTAGATTCCCCCAATCACCGCAGTCACTAAACCAACAGGCAAACGTGCCGGAGTAGGTAAAATTAGGGTAATAAAATCAGACAGCAGCATCAGTAAAGCACCAACTAAAGCTGAGCAAAATAATGCAGCACCTTTCGCATGGACTAACCGACGGGCAATTTGTGGCGCAGACAGGGCAATAAAAGAAATGGGGCCGACAACTAATACTGACATTGCAGCGAAAATGACAGCCAGTAATATACTGATAATCTGGATAAGGCGTACGGGCACACCCAATGTATTAGCTATATCGTCACCAAAATGGGTATAACGTAATTGCCTGCCCAGCCAAAATAAAACGGGAGTGAAAACGACCAGCCCACTAATAATTGCCACATCCCGCCATCCCCTGCTGGCGAGGCTACCACTCAGTAATGCACGTATTTGCTGGGCCTGTTCAACACGAATATTTGAAACAGCAAAATCAACGATTGCCATAGAGAATGCAGCAATGGCCACGCCGGATATCACGATTTTACCTGTTTGCATTCTGCCCAGCCCTGCACCATTGCCGAGATAAACCAGCAATACTGCAAGCCCGGCACCTGATATTGCCCCTACAGAGGCTGGCAATACATCAGGCCAGACAAGCAATGCAACCATAATCCCCAGTGCGGCACCCGCATTGATACCGATGATGTCCGGGCTGCCAAGTGTGTTACGGGTCGTCAGCTGAAAAAGCGCTCCCGAAAGCGCCAGAGCCATTCCGGCCCCTATTGCTAACAACGCTCTGGGTAAGCGGATTTGCAATAAAATAAATTCCTGATAGGAGTTTCCTGTCCCCAGAAAGGGGTTATCCATCCCTTTCCTGCCCGATGACAACGTCAGATAGAAAAGCGCCACCAGCAACAGCAGAATGAGCATGATTACCTTACTCGTGTGCCATGATGGGCTGATGAATATAGCTCTTCCCAGTGAGAAAGTTCTGACAGCTTGTTGCCTTATTGGCCTCGGTGAATAAATCTGAGTCATGCTCTATTCCACCATGATTTTTTGTGTCCGGTTTTTAGCAACCAGATAAAGCAGCGGAGCACCAATACAGGCGGTAATAATGCCGACCATGATTTCTTCAGGCGATATTAATAACCGCCCCACAACATCTGATATCAATAACAGGCAAGGGCCGGCAAACAGGCAGTAAGGCAACAACCAACGAAAATCACTGCCTACCCATGCCCGCATCAGATGTGGTGCTGCCAGACCAATAAAAGCAATTGGGCCAGCCATTGCTGTCGCTCCGGCAGCCAACATCGTGGCACTTAATAGTGACAGAATACGGGTACGGGCAACGTTAGCGCCGAGAGCGCCTGCAATTCCCTCCCCAAAAACCATGACATTTAATGAAGCACTGAGTGAAAGCGTCAATACAATCGCCACCAGCAGGTAAGGTATCAGTAAACTGGCCTCATTCAGCGACATCGCACTCAATGAACCCACTGTCCAGAAACGGTAACTGTCCATTACCTGTGCGTTTATCAATACCACTCCCTGTACAACCGCAAACAGGCAGGCATTGATAGCCGCACCTGTCAGAACCAGCCGTACAGGGTTAGTATTACGGGCACCGCCGCTGAGTAAATAGAACAATAAGGTTGATAAACCCGCGCCAATAAATGCACTCCAAAAACGGGAGAATCCCTCTAGCGCCGGAATAAAAGAGAAAAAAACCACGGTAACTGCCGCTCCCGCATTAATTCCTAATAATCCCGGATCCCCCAACGGATTGCGCAGCAAGCCCTGAGTGACTGCTCCCGCGAGAGCCAATGCAGCTCCGGCCATCAGGCCAATAAGAGTACGCGGCTCACGGGCATTGATGACTAAATCATAGTAGCTGCCCTGATCGCCCTGCCAGTAATGCAGCCAGACTGCTGACATTGGTATTGGTTTCGAGCCCAGGCTCAGACTGGCAATAATGCAAAGACAGGTCAGCAAGGCCATCAATACCAAACCCAAGATACGAACCTTATGCCGTTTAGGGTTTTTCATGTTTTGCTATCTCCTGCTTCAGCAATGGCATAAATCTGGGTAGCCCCCAACGCAAGCTCAGTGGTGAGCCATAAGACATCGACATCACAATAGATTGATCGGTCAGTGGAATATATCCTCCCTGATGTACCGCCCTGATTGAACGAAACAAAGGTTGTGCTTCTGTCTGCTGACGCTCTTTTTCACTGCTATACCAAGTCACCAGAATATCTGCACCATTAAGTAGATCCGCATTTTCCAAACCAATGTTGCCTGTAAAACTGCCAAAAGGCGCGGTCAGGAAATCAGCCAGTGGAAGTAAGGACAAACCGAGATGGACAAGGGTATCTACGCGTGGATCATTTTTGACGTAGATAGATAAGGTGTTACCTGTTGTTCCTGCTTTAATATAAGCAAAAGAATAACGGGCTATATTAGGGATTGTACTTCCTGCCCGAGTCAGAATAGTATCCAGTTCGGTACTGAGCGTTTCTCCCTGTGGTATTTTATCCAGTGCGCGGGCGACTAGTTCGATCTGTTGCCGGGGTGTTGTCTGCCACGGTTTATGGGGATAGGCAACGACAGGCACAAAATGAGACAGATGATCATAATTTTCCTGTGTGATACCTGATTGTGTTGCCAGAATCAGATCCGGTTTTAATTTAATGATCTTCTCAATATCCAGCTCCGGATACATTTCGATAACCACCGGTAATTTTGCTCCACGTCGCTCTATTTCTTCCCTGAACCAGGGTAAATATCCGTCTGCATCACCACCCCAGCGATGCGATTCAACACCTACGGGAATAATGCCAAGATCTAATAAAATATCTTCAGTACCGGTTCCCAGCGCTACAACGCGTTGCGCTGGCTGGTTAATTACCGCAGTTCCCAACTCAGTCGTAATCGTCTTAGGGTAGCCAGTGGTATTTTTCTGTAACGCGTCTGCTGGCGCTGGCTTATCACAACCTGCCAATAAACCGGCCAGCAGTACCAGCGGTACGACGACCCATATTTTGCAATGTGTGTATATTTTCTGTATCAACATTAATGGATAAAAATGCATCGCCGCTGTCCGTTAATCAGTTAGAACTTATAACGTAAAGTCGCTGAGACATTACGTGGTTCACCATAGTAATACTGGGTGTAGCTACCAAATGAGGTGTAGTATTTTTTGTCGAACAGATTATTCAGATTAACAGTCAGGGAAATATCCGGAGTGAAATGGTAGCGTCCCATCAAATCAACCGTGGTAAAGCTACGTTGCCCATCTTCACGTATGCCGTCTGGGCTATTAAGCTCCAACCGTGTTTTACCCTGCCAGTTAACACCACCGCCAAGAGTCAGGTCGCTCAGGGCATCAGGTAAGGTATAAGTCGTGAATAGCTTGAACAAACGGTTTGGTTTATCTGTATTGGTACGTTTACCGTCAGGCAATATAGCGCGGAATTGGGTGTACCCAGCGTAAATACGCCAGTTATCGGTAATCTGACCAGTGATTTCAGATTCAAAACCACGGGTTTTTACTTTATTAACGACAGAATAAACAACTGAGTTCTTTGGAATCTCCGGATGCCTCTGTGGGGAATTATCACGGATTGTGTAATTATTTTGATGGATCTCGAAGAGAGCCAGAGAATAATCAAGGCCGTTATCAAAAGCGACACCTTTCAGCCCTAATTCGTAATTTTCTCCGGTAACTGGCTTCAGCAGTTGGTTATCACGGTTAATCCGGCCTTCCGGTTCAAAAATTTTGGTATAGCTACCATAAACGGAGAAATCGGAAGTGAGGTTATAAACTAATCCACCATATGACAAAAATTCATTATTGTAGGTGCCATTCTGCGGTGTACCAAAATTATCACCACGGGTTTTCCAGTTTGTGATACGCCCACCAAGAATCAGCGTTAATGGATCGGCTAATGATAGCTGAGTAACCGCATAACCCGCTGTTTGCTCTATGTAGCCATCTGAACCATTATCTCGGGTTTCACTCCAGATTGGCTCAGGATAATCCCATGAAGGCTTAGTGAAATCACCCAGTGGATATTTATTACAGCTAAAAGACGGCTTCATGCATGGAGCATTGTAATAGTCATTCCTGAAGTTCTGTTTTTGGTAGTTCAAACCAAAACTAGCGTGATGAATACGCCCTAGTAATCCGTAATTACCATTGACCTGTAAATCAACATTGCGCTGATGTCGGGTTCCATCGATCAATGTTATATTCCCCGGATACATTCCCTCATTCGTCGCCCGATCAGGAAAACCCGTTGCCCATAATACTTTTTGATCAAGGGCATTATTATCATAGGTAAAGGTTCCTTTCACACCCCAGCCATTATCGAATTTATGTTGTAGGCTGGTAAAAACAGAGGACGAACGGACTTTTGAGAATGCCCAATCAGGTGCATAACTGTTACTACGTTTATAGTCAGTTTTGCTGCCATCTTTAAAATAAATCGGCAAACCACCAAACATTCCGCCACGGGTATGGTTAATCTGATAATCAGCACCAATAGTTAGCAGAGTATTCGCTGTCAAGTCAGCTTCAATAATGCCGTAGAATGGGTATTTCTCGTGCTTGTCACGATCAATAAAAGAGTTGGAACGTTGGTAAGCTGTGACAAAACGGCCTCTGATTGTGCCGCTTTCATTTAATGAGCTGGATAAATCAAGGCCTGTTCGCCATTTATCCCAGGAACCGCCTTCCAAAGTAACTTCACCACGGAATTCTTTGGTTGGGCGTTTACGGATCACATTCACTGCCGCAGAAGGTGTACCCGGCCCCACCATCAAACCCGCAGCACCACGCACAACTTCCAGACGGTCAAACATGATAGTATCCATCAGGTTATCACCGTAATTAAAGCGAATGTCGTAAAAGGTTGGTACGCCATCACGCAACATATTTCTGACCGTCATCCCCCTTGACGAAAAGGTAAAGCGATCGCTGTCAGCCTGATTCACTGTCATGCCTGTGATACTACCGATGGCACTTTTTACACTGTCCAGATTCTCATCTATCATCAACTGCTTAGTCATCACACTGACACTTTGTGGCGTTTCACGTGCAGATAAATTCAGGCCGGTTGAGGTTACCATTGAAGTCGTATTGTACATCTCGCTGTCTTCAGTGACTCCTTCATGCCCCGGAGTTCCTGCTATTACGACAATTTTATCATTCTGCCCATGCCCTTCTTCCGCTATTGCCGTACTGTTCCCTGTAATAAGCAGCGGGATTAGGACTGAAAGTAATTTTTTCTTGGTTAAATGATTTCGATGAGAAATTGTGTTAATCACTCTTTTTTTGTCCTGTTATCAAAATGATTTTCTATTATTTTTTCTTCAATTTTTTGATTATTTATCTGAATGGTGATCCTGTATTTTCTCTTAGAGAATTCAGGAACCAAGTTCAGCTCCGGTGTACAGCGAGATCATGTAATAAAATTTTTCATTCATATCCATTACCACACCCTGTATTCATAAGAGACACGCTTTAGCGAATGATAATTAAAACCATTATCATTAACAACCATATTACTGCAAAGGTTTTATACATAACGCATTTCAGGATAAATTACGGCAACCGGGAATGATTGGGATAAGCAGCCTTAGCTAGCAAAAGAGACAACTCAAAAGACGAAGGAAATGGGTAAAGGTAGGTTCAAAGGTATAACATAAGGAATCTAAATAAATTTCAAAAATAAATAATTTTATTTAAAATTAATATTTGTGATATTAAAACCAAATTATTACGGTTGATATTATTTATTAAATTTAATTGTTGTGAGTTATTTATTTTTTCAAAAGAATAAGGCTCTGATTGAAAATTCAGAGCCTTATTTATAAAAGAAGTTATATTCTTTATTAACAATCAGATTTTATTCTGACGCCACCATTCCGCCAGCATAACCCCTGTTGCGACAGAAACGTTCAGGCTTTCGACCCGACCAGTACCACCAATCGAGAGACGGATATCACCATCTTCCCAGACGCTGTCACTCAGGCCGTCGCCTTCCTGCCCCAGTACCAGAACCATTTTTTCAGGAAGTTTAGCTTCTGCCAGTTTTGTGCTGCCTTTATGACTTGATGTGGTCACAATGGTATAACCTGCATCACGGAATTGGCTCAGTGCTGTGGTAAAACCATCTGCATCAATACCTTTAACGTGTTCAGCACCACCTTCCGCAGTACGGACTGCCGCACCGGATTCCAGCATTGTCGTATCCTGCAATATCACACCCTGTACGCCAAAATGAGCACAGCTACGCATAATTGCGCCGAGGTTATGTGGATTACCGACATTTTCTAATGCCAATACGCAATCTTTTGCCGGAGCCTGTTGCAGATAAGTTTCGGCATTCAGGCCATTACGTTTTTTAATCAGAAAACAAACGCCGCCATGATGCTCCGTACCGGATGCTTTTGCTAATTCTTCATCATCCACTACATGGTAAGCCTTACGGTTTGCTGCCATCCATTTCAGTGCATCACGAAAACGAGGGGTTACTGACTGAACAAACCATGCTCTCACAATTGCATCCGGGCGATTCTGGAACATTGCCTGACACGCATTTTCGCCATAGATCCGGGTTTCTTCCAGTCTCTGACGACGCAGTTGTTCAGGATCGATATGGCTTCTGCCACTAATGCCGCCATGATCAGGTTTTGACTCTTCATCTGGCGAGCGGGAAACTGTTCTCCATGGAGAACGCTCTTTTGGTTGCTCAGGACGATCATTGTCGTAACGTCTGCCGCCCTGCTCGCGTCCTTTACCTGACGGGCGTTTATTGTTGTTATGACGATCATTGCTGTTACGGCGATCATTGTTGTTACGACGATCATTATTATTACGGCTGTCATTGCTGCCCTCATTACGGACATACATTACTTTGACTTTGCCACTCTTACCACTATAGGAATCGTTCATCTATTTCTCCAACTTCTCTATGGCGCGCAGATTACCCGATGTTCGCTTCCGAAGCTACCTCTGGCAACGACAATCAATTAAAATATCCGTCAATTTTCTTCTGACTTTGCACATGAGCATTTCTGAGTTCTTAAATGAGAAATAACAACGCCGTTTATCAGCTTCGCCAACACCGTCTTGCGCGTTCTACCCGCCCTTTTCAAGCAAGAGGCTGTCGGGTTAAACGTTGTACGTACTGTTTATTACCCCAAAAAAGATGTCTGTGTGAAAATATTTCACCTGCAAAAGCTGACAGCCGTTTTTGCCTTATTATGTTTGATACTGAGCCAATGAAGCCTAGTAATACAGGAAAGTTAATTGCAGATGTTCTGCCTGATACACAGGCGTTTCTGTGGTCAAGAACTGAGCCTGACCACAGAATGCTTGATGTACTGCGTGATCCGAGCCGGCAACCTTATCTGATTTTTCCTGATAGTTACGCCACACCATCGCGAACTGTGTATCAGCAACTGCCAGACACGCAAAAAGCGCCGTTGTTCATTATATTGGATGGCACCTGGCCTGAAGCAAGAAAAATGTTTCGCAAAAGCCCATATCTGGATGATATTCCTTTGTTATCAATCAATAGCATTGCCAAAATCGACTATTTACTGCGAATGCCATCAAGAGAAGAGCAACACTGTACTGCTGAGGTCGCTGCCGCAGCGTTAGAGTTAGCCAATGATTTTGAAGCATCCCAACAATTATTGAACCATTTCAATCATTTTCGGGAACAGTATCTGGCTGGGAAATCAAATCATCCAGCGGTATAAATCACAGTAATTCCTGTCGATCACGGCTAAAGTTATTCATGGTAGTTGCTTAACTAATGATGACGTGATCTTAACAAGGAGCGAAAAATGAGCCAGCGTGGACTTGAAGCCCTACTGCATCCCAAATCCATTGCCGTTATCGGAGCTTCCGAGAAACCAGAAAAAGCCAGTTCGCTCCTGATGCGGAATTTGTTAGCAGGAAATTTTACCGGCCCGATCCTTCCCGTCACTCCCAATAAAAGTTCTGTTCTCGGTGTGCTGGCATATCCTTCTATCGACAAGCTACCCTTAACGCCCGATTTGGCGGTTATTTGTACTCATCACAGCCGTAACTTACCATTATTAGCCCAACTGACCGAGCTGGGATGTACAACGGTTATCATTCTCTCATCCCATCCCTCCCAGTTTGCTGAACTGAAGCAATACAGCCAGAAACATCATATCCGCATTCTTGGGCCTAACAGCCTCGGTATTCTGGCCCCGTGGATCGGGCTGAATGCCAGTTTCTCTCCTATTCCTATTCTAAAAGGAAAACTGGCTTTTATTTCGCAATCAGCCGCAATATCCAACACGATTCTGGACTGGGCAAACCATCGCAATATCGGTTTTTCGTATTTTATTGCACTGGGAGATAGCGTTGATATTGATATTGATGATCTACTGGATTTTTTAGCGCGAGATAGTAAAACCAGTGCAATCCTCCTGCATCTGGAACATATTAGCGATGCCCGCCGTTTCCTTTCCGCTTCACGCAGCGCATCACGCAATAAACCAATTCTGGTAGTCAAAAGCAGCCGTACCCGTAAAGCGCAGCAGTTACTGGGAGAACAGCAAAATTTTGATGTCGCTTATGATGCCGCAATTCAAAGAGCCGGATTGTTACGCGTACAGGATACGCATGAAATGTTTTCTGCTGTCGAAACACTGAGTTTTATGCGTCCACTACGTGGAGAACGCCTGTTAATTGTCAGCAATGGCACAGCTCCAGCCGCTATGGCACTAGATGAACTAATCAGAAGAACCGGTAAATTAGCTGACTTAGAAGAAGAAACTATTGCTAAATTGGTCAGTGTACTACCGGATGTACAAATCTTACAAAACCCTTTGGATCTCGGGGACGCTTCGTCAACTGCACAATATATTGACGCGCTGAAAATACTGTTAGATAGCCGTAGCTATGATGCCTTATTGTTGATTCATTCTCCCTGTGCAATTTCCGACAGTATGCAAACAGCCGTAAACGTTATTCGGACTATCAAAGAACATCCCCGTGGAAAATGGCTGACAATATTCACGAATTGGTGTGGGGAATATTCTTCACAGGAAGTAAGGCGGTTATTCAGCGAAGCCGGGATCCCAACCTATCGCACCCCTGAAGGAGCGGTCACCGCATTTATGCATATGGTGGAGTATCGCCGTAATCAGAAACAACTCAAAGAAACACCTGCCCTGCCAATTGGTATTACTTCAAATACGGCCCACGCCCATGATTGCATTCAACAGGCTCTTGATAAGGGTAATACTCAGTTAGATACGCATGAAGTTCATTCTATTCTTGAAGCCTATGGGCTGAATACGTTGCCGACATGGATTGCTCACTCCAGTGACGATGCGGTCAGTATCGCAGAAAAAATTGGTTATCCTGTGGCGCTGAAACTTCGCTCACCTGATATTCCTCATAAATCAGAAGTACAGGGTGTCATGCTTTATCTTCGTACTGCGGAAGAAGTGAAAACCGCAGCTCAGGCCATTGTTGAACGTGTAAAACAGAATTTTCCGCAAGCCAGAATTGAGGGATTATTGGTGCAGAATATGGCAAACCGTGCCGGTGCACAGGAACTGAGAATTGCCATTGAACAGGATGAAGTTTTTGGCCCTTTAATTATGCTTGGAGAAGGCGGGATAGACTGGGTTAATGAAACGCAGGCGGCGGTTGCTCTGCCACCGCTTAATATGGCTTTGGCACGTTATCTGGTCATTCAGGCGATTAAGAGTGGTAAAATAAAATCCGGAGCATCATTGCAGCCTCTCGATATTCCCTCACTGAGCCAGCTGCTGGTGCGGGTCTCTAATTTACTGATCGATTGCCCCCAAATCACCCGTCTGAATATTCATCCATTACTGGCTTCGGGAAGTGAATTCACACTCTTAGATGTCACAATGGAATTAACCCCAATCACTGACGATCCGCGGAATCGACTGGCAATTCGGCCTTATCCTAATGAACTGGAAGAAACTATCTATATCAAAGACGATTTTACCTGTTTGCTACGCCCGATTCTGCCGGAAGATGAACCACTATTAAAAGAATTCATTGAGCAGGTAACAAAAGAAGATCTTTATTATCGTTATTTTAGTGAGATCAATGAATTTACTCATGATGATCTCGCCAATATGACTCAGATTGACTATGACCGTGAGATGGCTTTTGTCGCAATACGTCATCCGACAACAAAACCAGAAATTATCGGTGTCGCACGTGCTATGGCTGATCCCGATAATATCGAAGCAGAATTTGCTGTATTGGTGCGATCGGATCTGAAAGGAATCACGTTAGGATCTCAGCTTATGGCTAAACTCATTCATTACGCCAAAGAACATGGCATACAGGTCTTGACTGCGATAACAATGCCAGAAAACCGCAATATGATCAGGCTGGCTAAAAAACTGGGATTTACCATCGATATCCAGTTAGAAGAAGGTATCGTTAATCTTGTTTTAAAACTTTAGCCACAATTGACAAAACTAGTGGTATCATCGCCAGATCATTTTGATTCACAAATTTACGATGGGATTATAACCATCCAAACTAAGAGAAAAATCGCACTGTGATGTTGTCTAAATTTAAACAAGCAAAACACCAACAACACCTTGCACAACTGCCTAAATTACCACAGTCAGTTGCTGATATTGAAACCCTTTATCAATCTGAAGAGTTTCGCAGCACACTGTTGGAACGCATTGCAGGCGCCAAAAAGCATATTTATATCGCCGCATTATATTTAGAACATGACGATGCCGGTCAAGATATTTTAACTGCGTTATATGAAGCCAAGCAAAAACGGCCTGAACTGGATATCAAAATTCTGGTCGATTGGCATCGCGCGCAGCGTGGTCGTATTGGCGCACAAGCAGCTGCAACAAATGCAGACTGGTATTGCTCTATGGCTGAAAAATATCCGAATGCCCATATCTCCATTCTTGGTGTTCCCGTCAATACCCGTGAGGCGCTAGGTGTCTTACACTTAAAGGGTTTTATCTTTGACGACACTGTGATTTACAGTGGTGCCAGCATTAATAATGTCTATCTGCACCGCCATGAAAAATATCGTTATGATCGTTATCATTTACTGCATAATGCGAAGCTCGCAGCCATCATGAAGCAGTATATAGATGACAGCATTATTTCTGACAAAGCAGTCAATAATCTGGCCTGCCCAAACCGCCCTCGTAGCCTTGAAATAAAGAATTTTATCAGACAATTTCGGGGCCACTTACGTAGTGCGACGTATCATGTTGAAAATCAGGCTTCAAATGAAGAGCTGGCAGTCACTCCGCTTGTTGGATTAGGCAAAAAAAACCCGCTGAATAAAACTATCTGCCATCTGATCGCCAGCACCGAGGAGAAGTTAGTCATCTGTACTCCTTACTTTAATTTACCGGCAGTACTGGTGCGTTCTATCTCAAGGTTACTGCGACAAGGAAAACACATTGAAATTATCATTGGCGACAAAACAGCTAATGATTTTTATATCCCGCCCGAAGAGCCATTCAAGATTATCGGAGCGTTGCCTTATCTCTATGAGATTAACTTGCGCCGTTTCACTAGTCGATTGCAACACTTTATCGATAGCCAGCAGCTGACTATCCGGCTGTGGAAAGATGAAGATAATAGCTATCACTTAAAAGGCGTCTGGGTCGATAATAAATGGCAGCTGATCACCGGTAATAATCTCAATCCACGAGCGTGGGGACTGGATTTAGAAAATGCTATTCTTATTCACGATCCGCATAAAGAAATGCAAGAACAACGCTCTTTAGAACTGGATTCTATTCGCACTCATACAACGGTTATTACCAGTTATCAGGAACTGGATAGTATACAGCTCTATCCCGTTAAGGTTCGCAAATTAATACGCCGTTTACGTCGTATTCGTGTTGACCGCCTGATCAGCAGAATATTGTAAACATAGATAAATATTTATCTCATTTATTAATCCTCTCTTGTCATAACAAGAGAGGATTTTTTGTATCTTATTTATCAAAACGCTATTATTTATTAAATTATTAATAATGGCGAAAAATAAGATGAAAAAGGCCGGAAGAAATAAATTTATAAATATATTAATAGTAATATCCCTCCTATCTACCACTACCGCATGTACTAATATTCGCCAGGCAAATGACACCTGGACCGGCAAGGATAAAGCCCAACATTTTCTATTTTCTGCTGCCATAGCCGCTGCGGGTAACGCTTATGGCGATCACCAGAACTGGAAACATCGCGAAAGTGCTCAATTTGGTTTATTACTATCGATTGGAATTGGTGCTGCAAAAGAATTTTATGATAGCCGCCCTACTGGAACAGGCTGGAGCTGGCAGGATTTTGTGTACGATGTAGCTGGGGCAGTGACAGGTTATAGTCTTTATCAGTATTTAAAATAGCCCGATAATTATATCCGTGAATTGGTTTTCTATCTCTAAAAATAAATTTTATATATTCCAGAAACGCAATAAGTATCCCCCGGCATAGCCGGGGGTTTTTCATATGCGCCTATAAGGCTCTCTTACCTGCCGCGCCCTAACAGGCGCATCGCAATCTGACATTTGCATTCTAGTGA
>NZ_CAWNQF010000012.1:0-1037 GCF_963876465.1 Xenorhabdus sp. KK7.4 | reverse complement strand
GTGTCGCACCGGATTGCCGGCAGCCAGCATATTCAGACCGGGGATGCCACCGTGATTGACAGCGGGCAGGAAATCCACCTGAAAAGTGGCGGCAAAGTGGTACTGGAAGCCGCCGCAGAAATCACCCTGAAAGTGGGCGGCAGTTTTCTGAAAGTTACACCGGGCGGCATTCTCTGCTCACCGATTAATGTCGGGCAAGGTTCAGGCGGCAGCGGACGCGGGGTGTCACTGCAATTACCGGAAGGCGTGGCACCACTGGCACAAGTGGGGCAGCTCCCGATGGCGGAAGCGCTTCCGGTCACTGAATTTCCGGTGCAACCGGCTTGTGCAGAACTGGCGCAACAGGATGCCAGTTTAGTCATTAAACCTGTTAAAGAGTAAACACAATGGAAAGAGTTACCACCATGGAGAACACAGAATCTGCAATAAGCTGGCAAGACTGGTTGAATGAACCCAATAAAGCGCCTGTATTTTTCATTCTCAATTCGCTGGCTAAACCGAATCCGATAGAGCCATTTTACCGCCATGACTGGGTTGAGCAGGCATTTCCGCTGTATAGCGGTACCCCGATGCGCAATATGTTGAAACAGAGTCCGTGGTTGGTGCAACCGAAGGCTAATCAACTCACTCAGATCGGGACAGCATTGGATAACCATGAACTCAGTGACAACAGTTGGGGTTGGGCTTACCGCAGCCAGACACCGTGGCAGGAACAGCTTAACCACTGGCAGCAGCGGCAATGGGTCATGATGAACGGCGAACCGGTGCTGTTCCGCATGATGGATGCGCGGATATTGGGCGCACTGATGCCTGCCTTTACGCCCAGCGACTGGTCACTGATGCTGTCGCCTGTCACAGAACTGATGATAGACAGTCCACAACTGATGCGGTTTTGCCGTCCCGACGCGTGTAACGAAGGTAACAGTGAAATCCCGTTTACATTGGGTGAGCACTTGCTGGCCGTCTGGCTACGTTCTCCCTACGGACTGAAAGTGTTAACCAGCTCACTGTATTGTGATCTATGGGAAAATCACGGC
>NZ_CAWNQF010000011.1:0-1037 GCF_963876465.1 Xenorhabdus sp. KK7.4 | reverse complement strand
CGCAAAACCAAAAAAACACAAAAAGGAAGGACTGAGTTATGGCCATCGTACCACCAATTCCGCGCAATGAGCGGCGTCAAATGAGAAAAATTGTCCAAAAAACGGCAGATAAAAACTATGCTCGCCGGATTATGGCGATACTCTTGCTACATCAAGGTGCATCTGTGTCTCAAGTCGCCAAAACACTTTGCACCGTGCATTCCTCTGTGTGGCGGTGGATTGATCGCTTTAAGGCACTTGGATGGGCCGGATTGTATCCTTTATCCGCGGGTCGCCATCCTCGCTGGAATTTAACGCCACTTTTGCCCGTTCTGTTTTATTTGTTGGAACATTCACCTCAGCAATTTGGTCATATTCGTTCTCGTTGGAGCCTCTCTTTTTTTATCTTTCAAATCAAAAAATTATTTAATATCAAACTGTCAATCAGCACACTTTACCGATTTTTCTGTAAAAATCGCATTGTATGGCGACGAGCAGCCCCGACATTACAGGTGCCTGACCCTGAATATGATGAAAAAATGAGGCTCATGACCAAAGCGTTATCTCTGGCCTCAGAGAAACATCCCGTGGTTTATGAAGATGAGGTTGATATCCACTTTAATCCTAAAATCGGCGCTGACTGGTATTTTAAAGGACAACAAAAGCGGATTATCACCCCGGGACAAAATCAAAAATACTACATTGCGGGCACTCTTGACGTTCAAACAAAGCACGTTCTCTATACGGGAAGTTCAAAGAAAAATTCACTCTTATTTATTAAAATGCTGGAAGTCTTAAAAAGATATTATCGGGGTGTGAAAACGCTGACCGTGATTTTGGATAATTATTGCATTCATAAAAGCCGCGCAGTTCAGCGTTGGTTGGCTCAAAACCCCACCATTATCCTCTTATTCCTGCCCGTCTACTCGCCTTGGTTGAACAAAATAGAATACTTATGGCACACGTTACATGAAACAGTCACACGTAACCATTGTTGTCGGTATATGTGGCAACTGCTCAGTAATGTGAAAAAATTCTTGAAAAAATCTGCAAATAGA
>NZ_CAWNQF010000010.1:0-1135 GCF_963876465.1 Xenorhabdus sp. KK7.4 | reverse complement strand
TTAATTCCATCCCCTGATACTTGTTTATAACCATCTCCAAACTCAACCGTTTTAATTCGATGCTTAAATTCACCACTGGGAGAATCCTGAATTTGAGTTCGCCATTGAAATACGTCAACTGCCATATGAGCACCTATAAAAGAAAAGCCGCACTAGGCGGCTTATTGAAAATAATGAGTTTAATAGTGCGGCGTTAATCGTCGCTATCATCTGATGTCTGTTTCAGATAACGCCCCAAGACAAACACAGCCACCAATCCGACTAGATCCAATGTTACTAACAGACTGGCAAAACCTATTTCACCGCTACTGGCAAAATAAAAAGCACCACACAGGATAAGCAAAGCAAGGCTAAGCCCCATCCACTGGCCTCTCCTGTCCTTTGACATACCGCCATCAACAATTTTGTTGTCCATATCATGCCGATGTCTTTGTTCTTTTTCTGCCAAAGAAAGCAACCGTTCAGCAGCGCCCGGTAGAATATTTTCATACTCTCTTAGCTGGCTTGGCGGTGGGATTGGGCCTTGAAATTCGAATATCTTATGCTGTATGACTGAAACAATATTAGGGTTATCCAATATCCTGTTCAGTGCAGCCGGATCAGATATTAACCGCTCTTCTATAACGGCTATATCTTGGAGTGGCTCACTACCTTGATGCTCATTAGCATTCTCCGGTAGTGAGTTATCATTATGCGGTTTTTCTGAGCTTTTGGGCATTAGCTGACTCACCAACAGTAACGATTGAAGTGTTCATATCTTTCGATATGTTCATCATATCTGATCTTAATCGCTGTGCATCGGAGCCAGTAGGAATAAGCTTGCGGTAATCAGTCGCTGGCATGATATCCATAATACTGCCCATCGCTCTCATGTAGCGGCGTATTGTAGCTGTCATGATTGCCTCCTCACAGTCAGTTTCATCGTGCCAAAACTGCAATATAGCTCTTAGTTTAATCCAACAGTTTTGGCATTACAACTTACCAAAAGGTTTCAAAACCAAGTATCATTGTATGCATTCTATACGAATAATATTATGCCTTCCGTGGCTTCAAGTTCTTAATAACTACTTGCTTGTGATTGAAAACCTAGCCATCTTGGGATGATACCACTGTGAACCACGCTGTTCAGCCTCTG
>NZ_CAWNQF010000009.1:0-1150 GCF_963876465.1 Xenorhabdus sp. KK7.4 | reverse complement strand
ACCGGGTCACTACAGGTATCGTTGTCGTTCGGCTTTTTACTTTTTTTCTGCGTGGAGGCTTTCGGCTTATCCGATTTTGTGACGCCTTTTTTATTGCGTGGAAACGGTAATAATCCGGCAATGACCACCGCCCACTGCAAGGCTTTATTGCTTTCCTGTAAAATAGGGAGTGCCTCGCCTGTTTCCTGGGTAACAGAAATGGATCCTGCGGCACTGTTGATATTGGCGTCACAGGTGGTGCGATGCCCCAACCGGGCAATCGGCCTGCCGTTGGCAAATACGGTTTTGGCGCCTTCAGCGACGACACCGGGAGGATGGTCACTGCATATCACCGGGTCGCCTTTCCGCGCGACCGGTTTACCCTCAAAGAACACATTGGGTGATCCTTTCGCAATGGTGCCTTTATTACTGCCATATTGCCCGATGGCGGCACCAATCCCTGCACAGGCACCACCGACAAACCCGCCGGCCGCCGCGGCCGCCGCAACCACAACCAGTGCCGCGCCTCCCGTAGCCACCACCAGAGCACCCACCGCCACTGCCGCAACCGCACCCAGTAAAACCCCACCCAGCGCGCCCCATAGCCCGGCATTTTTATTCTGGTGGGCAATGGCATCGCCTTCTCTGGCCGGATTTTCACCTTCGGTTGCGATGGTGCTCATCCCCATGCCTTTGGCGATAGCGTGACCGACTTTATCCCCGACATACATCCCCGCCGCCCCCCCGATTGCACCGGCGGCTAATCCGACCGCGAAAGGGGCCGCCGCACCCGTTGCCACCGCATAGGTGGCACTGGTTGCCAGTGTGGCATTAGCGAAGGTATCGCTTTGTAAAAATTCCAGTGCCCGGTCAGACGTGGATTTTTCTGTCCGTGGCGGGACTGGCGCAGATTTGCCGCCCTTTGAAGGCGAGGGATGATTGTGTGTGGCAGGTAACGGAGAAGAGCGCCCTGCCGCCGCTGCGCCCATCATCACATTCTGTGAAACACTCATGTTACACCTCCCTGTCAGGCGTTATCCTTCAGTTCATCGCGTAACCGGAACGTTGCCATCATGGTCTGCATCTGTTCCCGTTGTGCTGCGGTCATCTCCCCCTGACAGGTGCCGGTGAAAATCAGCACCTGTTTTGGGGTATTCAACAACATCATTAA
>NZ_CAWNQF010000008.1:0-1164 GCF_963876465.1 Xenorhabdus sp. KK7.4 | reverse complement strand
ACCACCTGTACCGGCTGGCTCAGCCCCTGCCAGCAAAACGCCGTGCGCAGAATATCATGGCGGTCGATGACCTGTTGCAGGGCATCCAGGAAAGTTTCCCGACGTGCTCGGGTATCAAAAGCGAGCAGGCTGTTTAACAGATAAGCATCTTTGTGCTCCTGTAACTGATGATGGAACAGGATACCGGCCTGTAACGGCGCCAGCGGGTAAATATCCTGCACATTGGCATGGCCGCCGGTCACGGCCGCCGCAATGGTGTCAATATCAGTCTGTGACAGGGTCACCAGTGGCAGCATCTCGGGCGTGACGTGTGTGCAACCGTCAGGAATGCGGTTGGGTGGCACCCCATCATCCGGCGTCTCTTGTCGGGTTATCGCCTGTGCCATCTCCGCCAGTATAGGCGTTGTGAAAACACTACGCACCGCCAGTGAGTATCCCCGACGCCGCAATTGTTCAATCAGGCTGACAGTAATCAGGGAGTGCCCCCCGAGTTCAAAGAAATGGTCGTGACGACCGACCCGGTCCAGTTTCAGTAACTCCTGCCAGAGGTCGACTAACGCAGTTTCCACCTCTCCGACGGGGGCCGCATAGTCCCGGGTGATCACGGCGGATAAGTCCGGTGCGGGCAGGGCCTGACGATCCAACTTGCCATTGGGGGTCAGCGGGAAGGTCTCTAACACCACAAAGGCGCTGGGGATCATGTATTCCGCCAGACGGGTATGTAACTGGTCACGCAGACTGGCGGTGTCCAGCGCGGCATCCGGCTGTGGCACTGCGTAAGCGACCAGCCGTTGCTCGCCGTTATTCGCCTCACGGGCAATCACCACGGCCTCCTGTACACCCGGACACTGCATCAGGCCGGCTTCTATTTCCCCTAATTCAATGCGGAAACCGCGCAGTTTCACCTGAAAATCATGCCGGCCCAGGTATTCGAGACTGCCATCCGGCAGCCAGCGGCCCAGATCGCCGGTTTTGTACAGACGGGCATCAGGCTCAGTGGAGAATGGATCAGCAATAAAGCGCTCGGCGGTCAGTGCCGGTCGGTTCAGGTAACCGCGGGCGACACCCGCACCTCCGATGTAAATTTCACCGGTGACACCCAGCGGGACCGGCTGCCCGGCCCGGTCAAGCAGATAGATTTGGGTATTGGCAATCGGGCGGCCG
>NZ_CAWNQF010000007.1:0-1324 GCF_963876465.1 Xenorhabdus sp. KK7.4 | reverse complement strand
GCGGAATTTATGGCACGAGTAGAGCCTCGAGACTACCCAGAACGCCCGATGTGCAATGACGACGAAGGTATGCTAATCGCCAGAGTGGTTGATCATATCTACCATCTGGACCGGGTAGCCTTTGCCATATTGTTAAGCCGGTATGTCTTTAATCGTTCAGATAGAGCTATTGCCCGCTATTACCATGCCATCGTTAAACCGAGAAAAATGGTACGTCGTAGCGGTCAACTGTTTTTTCGAAAACCTTCACTATCAACCTGCCGCCGTGAGATTGAAGAGATATTAAAGTCCACCGAATATTTACTTTATCAACCGTTGCAAGATGCCTTTTCGTGTCGGGAACAGAAAAGAAAAACAAAAATCTTGTCGCGAATGTGTTGACATCCTTGAGCCATTGAGCCACTATTTCAGTATATGTTGCGCTATTTGTAACCGTGACAAACAAGCCTCGCCAAGCGCGAGGTTTTTTTATGCCTGAAATAAACATAAGACTTGCTGTTGTGCTTGGTCAGAGTTACATGTGTGTTCACGCCGACTCACTGACCAAAAGGTTTAAATTATCATGCTAAAACATGAAGATATGACAACAACCGCCGCTTGTGTATTAGAAACCCTTCCCCATGATAGTTGGGTAAATGTTTCGGATGTTTACAAATTAACGGGACTCACTGAACCCCGTTGCCAATTATTATTAACGCAATTTCGTCTGGCTGGATTAATGGAAAGCCGGAACGATGATACGTTTTTCAGGCGTTGCCCTTGATGGGGCAATGTTTTACGCGGTGAAGGAAAGGTGGGTAGCATTGTACCTGCCTTTTATGCCGTGGCTTTCCAGAGAGCCAGTCAGCGTCGATAGATGGAATATATAGATGGAATATATTGTGAATTTAAGTGGTATCACATTAATTAACGACGACTCTCTGAAATTTATCAAAACCCTGCCGGATAACTGCATAGACCTGATCGCCACTGACCCGCCGTACTTTCGCGTAAAAGATTGTAGCTGGGATAATCAGTGGGCCGATGTGACGGCTTACCTTGCGTGGCTGGATGAACTACTGGCTGAATTCTGGCGGGTACTGAAACCCAACGGTAGCCTGTATATGTTCTGTGGTTCGCGTCTGGCCTCTGATACCGAGCTGCTGGTACGTGAACGATTTAACGTGTTGAACCATATCATTTGGGCGAAGCCTTCTGGCCCATGGCGCAGGCAGAACAAAGAAAGCCTGAGAATGTATTTCCCGGCTACAGAACGCATCATTTTTGCCGAGCATTATCAAGGACCTTATCATCCCAAAGGCGATGGCTATTTCAAGCAATGCCG
>NZ_CAWNQF010000006.1:0-1339 GCF_963876465.1 Xenorhabdus sp. KK7.4 | reverse complement strand
CCGGATTACACGCTTATCACGCGTTACGTCAATAATATCAGCGAACTGTATCAGCTCTATGCGACTAAAGTGATTGCAGACAGGCAACCTGTGCTGTTGGAGCACATCAATCAAATCCTCGGCAAGCTGAAAGAAAAAGATATTCCGCGCAATATGCAGGGGCAGCCGGATGCGCTCCGGCTCTGGGCAATGGAAATGACGCTCAGTTCGGCGGCCGGTAAACAGCTCTATGACCCTATTCTGGACGGGTTACGTTCAGCTGTGCGTTATGACCGCACCTATTTTGATAAAATTGTCGCCTCGCTACTGCCTCTGCTGGAAAAACTGACCACAGGAAAAATCGCAGAGCTGTTATCCCCGGATTATCTCAATATGGCAGATTTGCGCCCCATCTTCGACTGGGAACAGGTGATCCGCAAAAACGGGATTGTCTATATCGGGCTGGATGCACTGTCTGACAGCGATGTGGCTTCGGCAGTGGGCAACAGCATGTTTGCGGATTTGGTCAGTGTGGCC
The DNA here is from genome assembly GCF_963876465.1 of Xenorhabdus sp. KK7.4. NCBI lineage: Bacteria > Pseudomonadati > Pseudomonadota > Gammaproteobacteria > Enterobacterales > Morganellaceae > Xenorhabdus > Xenorhabdus sp. KK7.4. The sequence continues at coordinate 823 of NZ_CAWNQF010000006.1, read as the reverse complement.
GGGCAGATTTATAAATACGGTATGAATGCAGGGTTGCCGGTGCGTCATGACGGGAAGCTCGCGATAAATCTGCATTGTGATGAATTCAATGAACTGATGGGCGATGAGTTTATTCCGCTGATTAATAAGGGCGGTGGCGCCGGTATGCAGGTTACCGCCTATACTCAGACCTCCTCGGATATTGAAGCCCGTATCGGCAGCCCGGCTAAAACCGCGCAGGTAATTGGCAACTTCAATACCCTGATTATGCTGCGGGTACGGGATAACCGCACGGCAGAGCTGCTCACCAGCCAGTTGCCGGAAGTGGAAATCTACAGTAAGACATTGGTCTCAGGGCATTCGGATATTGCCGATGTTGAACAGGGACAGGATTTTACCTCGTCTACACAGGACAGGGTCGGCACGGTTAAAACGCCGCTGGTGACGCCGGCTGAGATGATTAACCTGCCGAAAGGACAGGCATTCGCTTTATTGGAGGGCGGGCAGCTGTGGAAAATTCGCATGCCTCTGCCCACCGGTGATGACGATGATGCCCTGATGCCGGCGAGTTTGCAGAACATCGCCGAGCATATGCGGCGGCACTACCGCACCAGTGAGAACTGGTGGGAAGAGAAAGGCTAATTTCCGTCATGGCACCGTCAGAAAACCCGTCCCGTCAGCCTGCCCAACCGCCCCGCAGGCATGGCTTGCTGTATAGTGCGCTATGGGAATGGCCGTGGCAACTCATTGGCTTTATTGTGATGTCGTGGTTATTCAGTCTGTTACTGGAATACCTCGGGATGACTTTTTTCTGGCCGGATGAGGGCGCGGCTCACAGCCAGAC
>NZ_CAWNQF010000005.1:0-1361 GCF_963876465.1 Xenorhabdus sp. KK7.4 | reverse complement strand
TTCGAAATCCAGGGCGGCATCGACTTGACGGACTAAATGATGTTGAGGCACAAGTGCATCGAGCGAGAGTGTTTCGGGCGGGAAAGTCTGGGGAGGGGGAATTCTTAACATGGCGGCAAACTCCGTCGGGTGAACGGAATTTGATTAAATCAAAGTGCCGGATAAAAAACCAGCACTTTGTCAGTAATCTGAGCATTCATGTTTTACATGAATGCTGTTCACAATGAAGCTGAATCCACAATAATAAAATTATATTGATTACTCAAAACCCAACCCCCGCCCAATATCCATTTTTCTAGCCACCAACACCGCCGCCTCCAGCTCACTGCACTGATGTTCACGCATCAATGTACGCCGTTCGGCTTTTTCTTCTTTTTCTGTCATCCCCAGTGCTAGATAGAGGCTCGGCGGCACAACCCGGAACAGCGCTTCAATTTTTTTCGCCAGCACCACGCCTTCGGTATAACAACGCGGGAGTTTACTGGCAGAAAGCAGTACGGCTTTTTGTTCTTCATTGAGTTTCTTGAACCGGGCGATTTGCTCCACTTCATCCGGCGGCATGGTCAGACATAACCACCATTCGGCCATATTCAGCATCTTTTCAGCCGTATCCGGGTAGTCAGCGAGGTTTTGCGTGGCCAGCCACAACCAGGCCCCCAGTTTACGCCACATCTTGACGACTTTGGTCATATAGGGCGACAACAGCGGGTTGGTGGTGGTGATATGCCCTTCGTCTATCACCAGTTGCAGTTCCCTGTCCTGATACTGGTCGCGTTCAGCGAGGTTAATCGGGGATTTCACGTCTTGCTATTCTATATGTTTCGCCACCTAACTCACGAGCTGTGAAAGGGTTTGCAGTGAGCAATTCTCGTGCTCTTTCATATCCATTCAAAGCTTTATCCCTGTCCTTCGCCGGTCCTCGTTGTCTTGTATCAGGATCATGCCAAAGTCCCCATGCAAAAGAATAAATCTTTTGATTGCAGATAGAACTACGAGTAAATTCGAATTCATTGTTATTTAACAATTGATTCAGATGGAGCACTACCATTAGGGAAAGCAGGGAAAAATGCGATTGTTAATGCAGCTAAGCTATTAGATCATGCCAGAAAAAAACATATTCCAGTATTCCATGTCGTACATCACGCTAAAGCGGAGTCTGCCCTATTTGATCCTGCGACAGATAATGTACATTTTATTCAGGGTGTTGAGGCTAAATAACTTTTCATAATAGTGGGACACTCGATTTACTTTATCTGAAAGAATCTATTTGCAGATTTTTTCAAGAATTTTTTCACATTACTGAGCAGTTGCCACATATACCGACAACAATGGTTACGTGTAACTGTTTCATGTAACGTGTG
>NZ_CAWNQF010000004.1:0-1374 GCF_963876465.1 Xenorhabdus sp. KK7.4 | reverse complement strand
CCCCCTCCCCAGACTTTCCCGCCCGAAACACTCTCGCTCGATGCGCTTGTGCCTCAACATCATTTAGTCCGTCAAGTCGATGCCGCCCTGGATTTCGAATTTATTCGGGAGTTAGTTGCCCCTTTGTACTGCCACAATAATGGTCGCCCAGCGATAGACCCGGTCATGCTGATTAAAATGATGCTGCTGGGGTATTTATTTGGTATCCCCAGCGAACGCCGGTTAGTCCAGGAGATTCAGGTCAATCTGGCTTACCGCTGGTTTTTGCGACTCGGGTTGACCGAAAAAGTCCCGGATGCCTCAACCCTCAGCCAGAACCGCCGACGCCGGTTCAACCATTCTGATGTTTTCCAGCAAATTTTCGACCGCATCGTTGAGCAGGCTATCAACCGAGGTTTTGTTAGCGGCCGGGTGTTCTATACGGACAGTACGCACCTGAAAGCCAGTGCCAATCCGCATAAATCAGAGAATGTCTTGCGGCCCGTCCTCCCCGGGGCTTATCTGGACGAGTTGGAAAACGCCGTGAATGAAGACCGGGTGACGTCCGGAAAAAAAGCCTGACGCCAACTCATAAGGAACGGCAAAGAAAGACCAAAGTCAGTACAACTGACCCAGAAAGTGGCTTTATGCACCGGACAAATAAGCCGAAAGGCTTTTTCTACCTCGACCATCGTACCGTCGATGGCAAAGCCAATATCATCCTCGATACCTACGCCACAGCCGGCCATGTCCACGACAGCCAACCGCTGATTGGACGCCTAAAGCGTCAGTTGGCGCGTTTTCCGCTGAATCCTGTCGCTGTCGTGCTGGATGCGGGCTATTTTACTGCGTCGGTTTGCCATCTGACCGCACAACTGGGACTGATCCCGGTTATCAGCTATCGTCGCCCAAACAAAGGGCCCAATAGGTTTCAGAAGAAACTGTTTATTTATGATCCGCAACAGGACTGCTATCACTGCCCGCAGGGTGAAACGCTGATTTATACGACGACGGGTCGTCAGGGATATCGTTATTACCGGACGGCGGCCGGTATTTGTCAGGGCTGTCCCCTGCGAGCGGCCTGTACCCACGCAAAAAAAGGAAAAACGATAGCGCGGCATATCTGGGAAAGGGCCAAAGAAAAGGCGAGAGACATGCGTTTAACCCCGTGGGGTAAAAAGATGCATAAGCGCCGGAAAGAAACGATAGAGCGCAGTTTTGCGGATGCGAAACAGCATCATGGGCATCGTTATGCGCATTTTCGGGGTTTATTGAAAGTCCAGATCCAGTGTCTGCTGGCGGCAACAGCTCAAAATATCAAGAAGATAGCCTTACTGGTGGCGGCCCTTTGTTGGTTTTATCTGCGGTGCTTTCGTGTATTTAACGGGGCCAGAA
>NZ_CAWNQF010000003.1:0-1388 GCF_963876465.1 Xenorhabdus sp. KK7.4 | reverse complement strand
GGCTGACCGATAATCTCACCGTCCGGCATCACATAAGCCCCACAATGCCAGCCTGCTTTTTGTGTCACAACCCATTCACGGCGATCGCCGCTGCGTTGCAGATGTTCAGCCAAAACAGGTAGCAGACTGTTTTTTACGGTGATGTTCATTCCCCGTGAACGCAATCTTGCCCAGCCAACCGGCATCCCGATTTCACGGCGGGGAAGCGCTTCAACAATACATTTTCCTGTGCCCTCCTGACGTAGCTTAATAATGAGATAACCTTCGCTGCCATCATTGCCAATGCCAACGATTTCCATGTAATCACTCAGCCATTTTTCAACTTCGACGATTTCGCCACCTTGTTCTTTCGGTTCAACCCAGTAAATTCCATTCTTGCGGATATCGATATGAGGTTTTAGCGGATCGTATTCTTTCTCTTGGTATTTATCTGAATGAGTGGTTACAGAGTTTGGCACTGCTACATTCCCTGCCGCCTGATATAACCCATTACTGAATGCTTGCTTTGCTGTCTCAATACCATGTTGCTGGCGATAATCATCCCAATCAGCTTTGTATTCCGTTGGTGGCAACGTAACCCAACCATTCACTGCAAGAGCCGCTTTTTCTGCTGAAATCTTGCCGATATTTACCTTTGGTCTGCCGTTCTTATCCAGTTCGTCGGGATGATGCCAGTCATTATCTGCTGCCAGAATAATTTTCGTGCCCGGCCAATGCTCCCTAACGGCTTTAGCGACATAGAGCAAATTGCCAGCATCCAGCGCCGCCAGAACAGTGCCTTTATAGAGCTGGCTAACCGTCAGTGCCGTGGCATAACCCTCGGTAATGATTAGCGTGTCGGGATTTTTTTCCAGTTCTGATACAGTAATAAACGCGCCTTTCTTCCGGCTGCCAGACAGTAATTTTTTCTCACCGTCAGGTTTGATGATCTGTGCACCAGTGACCTTTTTATCTAACGCTGCCAGTGCCAATAATAGGGAACCATCTTCCAGTAAACGTTGATTATGGTGTTGTAGTCCCTTTGCAGCCAGATAGGGAGATTGCCCCACGACAGTCTGCGCCATCAGTGCTGCGACTCTTTCGTCAATCGGCTGTACTGGATAAGTGGTTTCTTTGGCTGACTTGGGTTCTGACAAAGGTAATGCCAGTACGTTAGCAACAATCTTAGCAGCCTCAAGAACTGAGATACGGTTGGTTTTCGCTACTAAATCCAATCCATCTCCGTAGTTCGGAAGATCACACTGGCGACAGTGCCAGTTGCCGTGATGGTGGTCATCAATAAAGTGAAAACGGTCGGTGCCGCCGCAGACAGGGCAAGCGCTATGTTTACCCTTTGCAGGAATATCGATACCACAGGCAGGTAACAGATTTTCCCAATGGTACATAGC
>NZ_CAWNQF010000002.1:38130-156330 GCF_963876465.1 Xenorhabdus sp. KK7.4 | reverse complement strand
CCTCTCAGAGTGTCAAGCCTTTATTTTCGCGGCTTTCAACTCCTGTCATCTCGACTTGTTTGTGTGTTTGTCGTGACAACGGATGCGCATTATAGGGAGTTTTCCGGCGCTGGCAACAACTATTTCAAAAAAAGCTTCCAACCGAGCAGTTATTAGACAAAAACAGCCTATCAGGCTTTTTTTTAATCTAAAAAACAGAAAAAGAGGTAGATTTTCCACCTCTTTTTTACCTTTATTATGTCTTTTATATTGCCCTAGTGACATTTTCACTCGATAAGTGCCTATATAGATAGCTATCTATAAGTCCCCACTGAGTAGACTGAGCAAAAAACATCATTGTTTTGCAATAATGTGGTCGTTTTCCAGATCTAATGTCACTAACTTACCGGGAACCAGTGCACCAGAAAGTATTTGTTGAGCCAATGGGTTTTCAATCTCTTGTTGGATAGCCCGTTTTAATGGACGTGCTCCATATACAGGGTCAAAACCCGCTTCACTCAGTTTCTCTAATGCCGACGATGTCATGGTAACTTGATAGCCCCGTTCTTCCAGACGCTTATATAAACGCTGCAATTGAATACTCGTAATGGATTTTAGATGTTCTTTTCCTAATGGATGGAATACCACGACTTCATCGATTCGGTTAATAAATTCAGGTCGGAAGTGATGACCCACGATCTCCATCACCATATCTTTCATTCCGGCATAATCCAGTACGCCAAAGCGTTCCTGAATCATGTCTGAACCCAGATTAGATGTCATAATTACGACAGTATTACGAAAATCAACCGTTCTTCCCTGACCGTCGGTCAAACGACCATCATCCAACACTTGCAACAATATATTGAAAACATCCGGATGCGCTTTTTCAACTTCATCAAGCAAGATGACTGAATAAGGACGACGGCGTACTGCTTCTGTCAGATAACCGCCTTCCTCATAGCCAATATATCCGGGAGGTGCTCCCACCAGCCTGGAGACAGAATGTTTTTCCATAAATTCAGACATGTCGATACGTACCATTGCATCGTCACTATCAAACAGGAAATTGGCTAATGCTTTACACAGCTCCGTTTTACCAACGCCTGTCGGCCCTAAAAACATGAAAGAGCCAATCGGACGATTTGGATCCGATAAACCAGCACGACTGCGGCGAATTGCGTTTGCTACTGCATCAACAGCCTCATTTTGCCCAATTACACGTTTATGTAATTCATGCTCCATACGCAATAGTTTATCTTTTTCACTTTCCAGCATTCTGGATACTGGAATCCCTGTCCAGCGAGCAAGGATTTCAGCAATTTCAGCATCAGTCACTTTGTTACGCAGCAGTTTCATTGAGTGATTTTCTGCTGTTGTTGCTACTTCTAACTGTTTTTCCAATTCTGGAATTTTCCCGTACTGGATTTCAGACATTCTAGCCAAGTCACCAACGCGACGGGCTTTTTCCAATTCTATACGGGCATTTTCTAATTCAGCTTTGATGTTTTGAGTACCAGTAAGCTCAGCTTTTTCTGCTTTCCACTCTTCTTCCAGTTCAGAATATTCGCGCTCTTTTTCCACCAGCTCTTCATTCAGCATATCAAGGCGCTTTTTACTCGCTTCATCCGATTCTTTTTTTAGCGCCTGCTGTTCGAGTTTTAACTGAATAATCCTGCGTTCCAGACGATCCAACGCTTCTGGTTTTGAATCCATCTGCATACGCAGGCTGGCTCCGGCTTCGTCAATCAAGTCAATCGCTTTATCAGGTAACATGCGATCTGAAATATAACGATGAGATAATGTCGCCGCTGCCACAATTGCCGGATCAGTTATCTGAACATGGTGGTGAAGTTCATAGCGTTCTTTAAGACCGCGTAGAATAGCAATAGTATCCTCAACGGTAGGCTCAGCAACATAAACCTTCTGGAAACGACGCTCCAGCGCCGCATCTTTCTCAATATACTGGCGATATTCGTCTAAGGTCGTCGCACCGACACAATGCAGCTCACCACGCGCTAGTGCCGGTTTCAGCATATTGCCAGCATCCATCGCACCATCTGCCTTACCGGCACCTACCATCGTATGTAATTCATCGATAAACAGAATGACCGAACCTTCCTGTTTGGAGAGATCGTTCAAAACGCCTTTCAGACGCTCTTCAAATTCTCCCCGATATTTAGCTCCCGCCAATAATGCGCCCATATCAAGGGACAGAACTCTTTTGTTTTTCAGCCCTTCAGGAACTTCACCATTAACAATCCGCTGTGCCAGCCCTTCGACGATAGCTGTTTTCCCAACGCCCGGCTCACCTATCAAAACGGGATTGTTCTTGGTTCGGCGTTGCAGTACCTGAATTGTCCGTCGAATTTCCTCATCACGCCCAATTACAGGATCAAGTTTGCCTTGTTCGGCTCGTTCAGTGAGATCTATTGTGTACTTTTTTAGTGCCTGACGTTGGTCTTCGGCACTCTGATCATTTACTTTTTCACCACCGCGCATCATTTCTATTGCCTTAGTGATTTTATCTTTTGTTGCTCCCGCAGCTTTTAATATGTCACTTAACGTTCCACGTTCTTCCAGTGCTGCCAGAACAAAGAGTTCAGAAGAAATAAAGTTATCACCTGCTTTCTGAGCAAGTTTGTCGCACAGGTTTAAATAACGCCCTAATTCATTGGATACCTGTACATCACCGCCACTCCCTTCTACTTTTGGTAGTCTGTCCAAAGCGAGATTCAGTCGATCATGCAAGTTTCCTGTATCAATCCCGGCAGACATTAATAAAGGACGAACAGAGCCACCCTCTTGACTGAGCAACGCACTCATCAAGTGGATAGGTTCGATGAATTGATTATCACGCCCTAATGCGAAGGATTGGGCGTCAGCGAGAGCAAGCTGGAATTTATTAGTAAGACGATCCAGACGCATAACACCTCCAATACTGGTCAGAATTTGCTACTGGAGATTAAATAAGGTCATTCCTTAAATATTCAAGGTTCTCTGAAAAGTAAATTGGAAACTGCGATATGCACCAAAGACCGCCCTGCGCGATAGATCATTTCAACCAGATTAAAGTTGCCATACGTCCGGTAACACCATCACGACGATAAGAAAAAAAAGTCTTTTCTTCTGAGACCGTGCAAGCCGCGCCTCCAAAAACGTTTTTTATCCCAATAGACTTCAACTTTAATCTAGCCAGTAAATAGATATTTGCCAGAAATTTCATCCCATAAGGTGTAAAAGCCTGCTCCAGATTAGGATCTGTTGCCAGAAAGGCTTCCATAACCTCACGCCCAACCTCAAACTTTTCAGGGCCAATAGCCGGCCCCAGCCATGCCTGAATCATATCGGGTTTTGTCGTAAATTGAGCCACCGTATTTTCCAACACACCGGCACATAATCCACGCCATCCCGCATGAGCTGCTGCGACTTCATCACCTTCGACGGAACAAAAAAGTACAGGCAGGCAATCTGCTGTCATTACAGCACATACCTGCCCAACTTGATTGGTATAAACTGCATCAGCCTGATTATTTTCCACTGACTGCCCTTCTAGCCTGATAACCCGTGTTCCATGTACTTGTTCCAACCAGACAGGCTGATGTGGCAATCGTGCATATTCCATCAACCGTTCACGGTTTCGCTCCACGTATAGAGGATCATCGCCAACGTGAAGGCCTAAATTCAGGCTCTCATAGGGAGGGAGACTCATCCCCCCCGCCCGGGTCGTACTACACGCGCCAACACCCTTAGGCTGTGGCCAGTCAGGAAAAATCAGTGGTGTCATTTAACTACCAATCCATTTCATCTTTAAAAATTTCAGCATCCGCTTTCATCACATCAATCAGCTTCACCATATCGTCAGGTAATGGCGCGTGCCATTCCATCTCAATACCTGTGATCGGATGATAAAGACGCAGCATAGTCGCGTGCAACGCCTGACGGTCAAAGTTGCGCATCACTTCGCGAAATTCCTCAGAAGCTCCTTTCAGAGGACGAGGACGACCACCGTAAAGCTGATCTCCAACCAATGGATGTTTAATATGTGACATATGCACACGAATTTGGTGTGTTCTGCCCGTCTCCAGACGTAAACGAAGACGGGTATGTGCCCGGAAATGTTCCATAACCCGATAGTGAGTCACTGCAGGTTTACCCATCGGATGAACAGCCATATGTGTCCGCTTTGTCGGATGGCGAGATATCGGTTCTTCTACGATCCCACCTGCTGTCATATGCCCCAGCGCAATGGCTTCATATTCACGGGTAATTTCACGTAATTGCAGGGATTCGACCAGACGAGTCTGTGCCGGAACTGTTTTTGCAACTACCATCAGGCCTGTCGTATCCTTATCAAGACGATGAACAATGCCTGCCCGGGGAACATCTGCAATCTCCGGATAACGATATAGCAGAGCATTCAGTATCGTGCCATCAGGGTTTCCGGCTCCCGGATGTACAACTAAATCACGGGGTTTATTAATAACCAGAATATCGTCATCTTCATAGACAACGTTCAGTTCTATATCCTGCGGTTCCCAACGGGCATCTTCTTCAATGATAGCATCAATAGAAATTTCTTCTCCGCCCAGTACTTTTTCCTTTGGCTTATTAATTATTTTGCCATTAACCTGAACTTTATCATTCAAGATCCACTCTTTTATACGTGAGCGGGAATAATCAGGTAACAATTCAGCCAAAGCTTGATCTAAACGCTGACCGAGCTGAGATTCAGCGACTGTCGTATTAAGTCGTATTTGTTGTGCCATATATAACTTCTATATTTTACGTTGAGTTTTGACGGCGAGGCCGTTTCATTTAAAATAGTGTGCTATTGTACTCTATCTTTCGCCGGGAGCTTCGCGGATAGTCTCCCAGAAAACAATCAGAGGGTAATCAACACGTGATGATTCGCATGAAATATCTGGTGGCAGCGACCACATTGAGCCTGGTTTTATCTGGGTGCTCCAGCAATAAAGAGGCTGTTCCTGATATCCCGCCATCTCAAATTTATTCAAACGGGCAGGAAAAACTGCAAGACGGTAACTATAAAGCGGCTATCAAGCAATTGGAATCCCTGGATAACCGTTATCCTTTCGGCCCCTATTCTCAGCAGGTTCAGCTGGATTTAATTTATGCTTATTATAAGTCAGCAGAATTTCCTCTCGCTCTTGCATCCATTGAACGTTTCATGCGCCTGAACCCAACCCACCCGCATATTGACTATGTAATGTATATGCGTGGTCTGGTATTACAGGCGATGGATGATAACCTTCTGCAGGACTTTTTGGGCCTTGACCGCTCAGACCGTGATCCTGAAAATGCCCGTGCCGCATTCCGCGATTTCAGTCAATTGGTACGGTATTACCCTAACAGCCAGTATGTAGCCGATGCCTACAAACGTTTAGTCTTTCTGAAAGATCGTTTAGCTAAACATGAGCTTGCCGTTGTTCAATATTACACTAAACGTGGCGCTTACGTCGCAGTCGTCAACCGTACAGAGCAAATGCTACAGAATTATCCGGATACCCAATCAACCAGAGAAGCGCTGCCTTATATGGAAAAGGCATACAAAGCTCTGGGGCTTGAAACCGAATCACATAAAGTTGCGGCATTAATTGCTGCCAATCCAGTCTAGAATTTCGAAAGCACATCGTTTCAAAAGAACGTCATAAAAATAGCAGCTATGTGGCTGCTATTTTTTTAGGGGAGAACATTATAACCGGACAGAAATCTATTTAAATTCCAGAATTATTTCTTAAGTTGATAATACCATAACTGATCGATAATGACGCATTACTTCTCTCTTAGCAACAAATATTGTCCATATCTTCATCATTAATCACAATTTCGCTTATCCACGTCAGCATCCCCGAATAAAAGTGATTTAGATCATTCTTTTTCTCCAAAAGCGAGTTATGCTGGAGCCATCAAAGACGGAGCAACAGAAGAAAGAGGTAACTATATGTTAGTAAACATAACCAGCAAACAAATGGAAATTACCCCCGCGATTCGTAGTCATGTGGAAGACCGTCTAAATAAGTTGAACAAATGGCAAGTCAATCTAATCAATCCACATATTGTACTTTCAAAAGAGCCACAAGGATTTTTGGTCGATGCCACGATTGGCACGCCAAATGCTACGCTGGTTGCAAGTGCCAAACATGAAGATATGTATGCTGCTATCAATGAATTGCTGATGAAATTAGAACGCCAACTTAATAAAGTTCAGCATAAAGGAGAAGCCCGCAGAGCAGAGCATAGTGTGAAAGAATCCAATCTTAATCTGGAAATATAACCTGTTTTGTTTTCTCAACGCGCTCAATGGGCGCGTTTTATTGTTCTTTTATTCCTGTATCCCTTTTCCCCATCTATTGACATACCTGAGTAAATAGGTTAATTAAAGTACACTATTTGATTCTGCAAAAATTAAGATATAAATGACATGAATATTAAACTGTTTTTCTTCTTTTTCTTTTTTACCTTCCTATGAGGAGGTTTCTCGTTTTTAAAAGATAAAAAGAAGACGAACCAGAAAACCTCCCTACCAACGGGAGGTTTTTTTTTACAGACCATAATTTATATACACAATGGATTTCAAGATGCGTCACGGCGGCAAGAGAGTTCATCCTCAGGAGCATAGATAACCTTATGTTTATAAAAACGGTGACTGGGGTGAGCGAGCGCAGCCAACAAAGAGGCAACTTGAAAGACGAAGTGTATAGCCCCGCTAGATTACGGGTTGCAATTTGAAAGATACAAATTACTTTTATAATAAAAATGTCAGGAATGTACTATGGAACGAGATTTAATTAACATTCGTAAAAAAATCAGCAGCATTGATGCTGATTTACTGGATCTTCTAGCACAACGCCGGCAATTAGCCTGTGATGTTGCACAGACAAAACTTCATGATAATCGCCCGATACGGGATAAAAATCGGGAACGAGAATTACTGGATGTGTTAATTGATAAAGGTAAATCTCGTGGGTTGGATGGGTTTTACATTACCCGCCTGTTCCAAATGATCATTGAAGATTCAGTACTGACACAGCAAGCCCTGCTACAGCAACATCTGAACCAGACACCTTATGATACGGCACGAATTGCCTTTCTTGGCCCAAAAGGTTCTTATTCTCATCTTGCAGCCCGCCAGTTTTCGGCACGACATTTCAATCAGTTAATTGAATGTAGCTGTCATAAATTTCCTGATATCTTTTCATTAGTGGAAATTGGTCAGGCTGATTACGGTATCCTGCCACTGGAAAATACCAGTTCCGGAGCAATAAATGATGTTTATGACCTGTTGCAGCACACTCCATTATCTTTGGTAGGAGAAATTACTCTGCCGATCAATCACTGCTTATTGGTTAGCAAAGAGAGTGATATTTCTAAGATAAAAACAGTCTACAGTCACCCTCAGCCATTCCAGCAATGCAGCCAATATCTTAATCAGTTCCCGCACTGGAATATCATCTATTGTGAAAGTACTGCCGTTGCCATGCAAAAGGTAACTGAAATAGATTCACCGGATGTGGCGGTATTAGGAAGTGAAGCCGGAGGCGCACTTTATGGACTGAAGGTTTTAGAAAATAATCTGGCAAACCAACAAAATAATAGCACCCGTTTTATTGTTGTCGCCCAGAAACCGATTGAAGTATCAGATCAGGTTCCGGCAAAAACGACTTTTATTATGTCCACGGGACAGCAGGCCGGCGCTCTGGTTGACGCACTCATTATCTTAAAAAAGCACAATATTATTATGAGCAAACTGGAATCACGCCCGATAAACGGTAAGCCATGGGAAGAGATGTTTTATATTGATGTTCAGGCCAATATTCGTTCCATGAAAATGCAACAGGCTCTTAAGGAATTGTCTGGAATCACCCACTTTTTGAAAATATTAGGATGTTATCCCTCAGAAAATGTCCCCTCGGCCGATCCATTCTGAATAGTAAACCGGATGGCAACATCCGGCTTTTCCTTCATAGCAACCGATTCACTTATACTCGATTATCATTAGCCTGCTGTAAGAGTGCCCGGCTCTCTTTCATAAACCGGTTTGCCTCATCACCAAACCATTCGCTCACTTGATTAAAGCTTGCAATAAATGCTTTTTTATCCTGATTTTCCAAAAGCGCCAAAGCCTGACCGAAGCTCTGATGATAACGACGAATCAGTTCGAGATTTTCAGGACTGGACATAATAATATCTGCATACAATTGTGGGTCCTGAGCAAATAATCGGCCAACCATAGCCAGTTCCAGACGATAAATGGGTGAAGACAGCGCTAATAGTTGCTGTAGGTCGATATCTTCTTTTAACAGATGCCGTCCATAAGAAAAAGTGGTGAAATGACGTAGTGCCTGAATAAAACTCATATTTTTATCATGTTGCTCTGCATCGATTTTATGTAGTCGAGCGCCCCAGACTGATATTTGTTCCAGAAACCACTGGTATGATTCGGGCTGTCGGCCATCACAAAAAACAACTACTTGCTTAGCAAAACTCCCCACGTCCGGCCCAAACATCGGGTGTAATCCCAGAACAGGCCCTTTGTGTACATCAAGCATAGCCTGAAGTGGCTTTTGTTTGATAGAAGCCAAATCCACCAGAATGCACTCTTCAGGCAAAGGGGGTAAACGGTGGATAATATCTTCAGTTAAATGGATAGGTACGCTGATAATGACCATACCAGCACCAGCTAAAATAGTTTCAGCCTGTTCCCAGTCATTCGCCTCAAGGACCCTGACTTCGTAATCTGATAAAGTCAACAATCTGCTAAATAACCGGCCCATTTTTCCAGAACCACCAACAATGACAATAGGTCCTATATCAGCATTGAGCTTTTTGAAGCCTTTATCATTTTCACTGGCATAAGACTCACGCATAATACGGCGCAGAATATCTTCAATTAAATCCGGAGAAATCCCCAGTATTTCTGCCTCCTGGCGGCGAGAAGCCAGCATACTGGCCTCCCTTTCGGGTGCATAAATCGGTAAACCAAGCTGACTCTTCACCTCACCGACTTCAGCAACCAAATCCATTCGTCTGGAAAGTAAATTGAGCAGAGCTTTGTCTACCTCATCAATTTTTTCCCGCAATTGCGATAATTCTGCTGCCATGTCAATTACCCTGCCTGTTTCATCGTTATGTTTCGTTTTGATAAGTGCGGCTTGATTTGCTGATGTAATTTTCTTAATACCTGCTCCGTCGTTTCCCAGCTAATACAAGCATCAGTGACAGAAACACCATATTGCATTTCAGAACGGGTTAGCTCGGAAGACTGGTTTCCTTCATTAATATGACTTTCTAACATGATACCAATGATGGATTGATTCCCTTGCATAATTTGCTCAGCGACAGAATCCACAACAACACTTTGACGGCGAAAATCTTTATTAGAGTTACCGTGACTACAATCAATCATCAGTGATGGGACTAAACCTGCCTTAACCATCTGATTTTCACAGTCACGCACATGCTCAGCACTATAATTAGGCTCCGCTCCACCACGTAATATTATATGGCCGTTTGGATTACCCCGGGTTTGCAGCAGGCACACCTGACCAGACTGATTTATTCCCATAAAGCGATGTGGCATTGAGGCAGCTTTCATCGCATTAATCGCTGTATTTAGATTACCATCCGTACCATTTTTAAAACCAACTGATACTGATAAGCCTGAAGCCATCTCACGGTGAGTCTGAGACTCAGTCGTTCTTGCTCCAATCGCTGACCAACTAAAAAGATCGCCCAAATATTGAGGGTTGTTAGGGTCAAGTGCTTCATTTGCCAGTGGCAAACCCATTTCTACCAGATTCAGTAATAAACGACGGGCAATATGTAATCCGCCATCCATATCAAACGACCCATCCATATAAGGATCACTGATCAAGCCTTTCCAGCCAACAGTAGTACGAGGTTTTTCGAAATAGACACGCATAACAATATACAGACAATCGCTCAGTTCGGCAGAAAGTGATTTCAGGCGTTGGGCATAATCAAGAGCGGCATCCACATCATGAATAGAACATGGACCACATACTACCAACAAACGGGGATCATCATGATGGATGATATCTGCAATAGTATTACGCGCGTTTGTAATCGCATTCAAGTCACTGCTACTCAATGGATATTTTAGTTTCAGCTCTTCCGGTGTAATCAGAACTTGTTCATCGAGAATGTGAATGTTATTAAGCGCATCTTTTTGCATGATCATTTTTCATACCTGCTTTATTTGTCTGTTTAAGTTTTTAGCATCTGCCGAATAACATACCATGCTCCGTAAAGAATACAATCCGATTGTTTATATTTTTTTACGAAAGTGTAAATTTTACTTTACATCAAACCTTCCTGGTAATTGATATTAATCAATGCATAAATAATTCACATATATTCTAATTATCAATAGAAATATATTAAACAGACTGAACGTTAATGACTGAATAATATATTTAACAATTAAACCTCCAATAGCAATATTTTATTAACCATTGATTAATTATTTATAAAAAAGTTAATTACCTTTAAAAATCAGTTGATAAAAACAAGATCTTAATCCCGTTTTTATATTTTTATTTTAATAATATTAACATGTGTTTTTAATGTTAATTAGAAACTATAAAAAAACATTTATGAAGAATGGTTGAATAACTCTGTCTAAAAGAAGTGGGTTATCAACGTTCATTTTTTACTCATTCATTAAGGATAGATATGATAACGCTGCAATTTGCCATAATAATTATATGCTTATTGATAGGTACGCGTTATGCGGGCATGGGATTGGGGCTGATCAGTGGCATCGGGCTTTTTATACTGACATTTATTTTTGGATTAGAGCCAGGTAAGCCACCAGTTGATGTAATGCTAACTATTCTTGCAGTGATCGGCTGCGCATCTGTTTTACAAACTGCAGGTGGCCTGAATGTGATGATGCAGTGTGCTGAACGCCTTCTACGCCGCCATCCACAACACATTACTATTTTAGCGCCACTCACTACATGGATGTTAACTTTCCTTTGTGGCACAGGCCATGTGGTTTATACCATGTTCCCTATCATCGGTGATATCGCCTTAAAAAAAGGCATTCGCCCTGAACGTCCGATGGCAGTCGCATCTGTTGCCTCACAAATGGCAATTACAGCCTCTCCTGTTTCTGTTGCCGTCGTTTCTTTAGTATCAATTATCGCGGCCAGTCATGGTATCGGCCATGCCTACGGGATCTTAGAAATCCTGACCATTTCAATTCCTGCATCACTGACCGGGGTTGTACTTGCTGCATTATGGAGTTTACGTCGAGGCAAGGACTTAGATAAAGACGAAGAATTTCAGGAAAAAATTAAAGATCCTAAACAACGAGAATTTATCTACGGTAATTCAGAAACTCTGTTAGATCAGGTCTTTCCTAAACAGGCATACAGAGCCACCTGGATCTTTTTCGCTGCCATTGCAGTCGTGGTGATGTTCGGTGCATGTACTGAATTACGTCCTGTTTTTGAAGTAAAAGGGGAATTAAAGCCACTCTCTATGAATCTGGTTATCCAGATGATGATGCTGATCGCGGGTTCAATCATTTTGATGACCTGTAAAGTCAAAACCAGCGAAATAGCTAATAGTGCCGTATTCAAAGCCGGAATGGTTGCTATCTTTTCTGTTTTTGGTGTTGCATGGATGAGTGATACCTTCTTTCATGCACATTTAGGTGATTTGAAACTGGTATTGGAAGATATTGTTCAGGCAAAACCCTGGACTTATGCATTAGTGCTGTTTCTGGTGTCAAAATTAGTTAACAGCCAGGCCGCAGCTTTGACCGCAATTGCTCCAATGGGATTACAGCTTGGTGTTGACCCTAAACTTTTGATTGCCTTCTTCCCGGCGGCTTATGGTTATTTTGTTTTGCCTACCTATCCAAGTGATTTGGCCTGCATCGGTTTTGACCGCTCAGGTACAACAAAAATCGGGAAATTTATCATCAACCATAGCTTTCTTGTGCCGGGCCTGATTGGTGTTAGTAGTGCCTGTACGGTAGGGTATGTTTTAGTCAGCACTTTTATGTGATTTCACAACAAGTAACACCGTTTACTAAAAATATTTAGCAGTAGACGGTGTTATTTTTGATAAAGTTCTTAACCTTTTCTACTTATCCAAAATCTTTACATGAACTTCATCAGATTTTACTTCGATATGTATATTTACTGAATCTCCATTATTGAGCATTGCGTGCGCATTATAAACTCCATCAGATAGTTTCTCATCAATATTAACATTTTGACATTTAATGTTATTGACGTTATTCATGTAATGAAAGTTATTCGGTTCACGAAGCATATTATACAAATGTAACTGCATCGCATTATTATTATACTCTTGGCTATAAATATCAGTAACAACAGAACATGCTGTTTCAGCCACCATTTGGCTAGAAACATGTTTGAAAGAAATAATGATTGATAATACAAATGTGAGTAACCATCCAATAAAATAACCTTTATCGGTCTTTAGAAATGTTGCTCTTTTCCATAAATATAATGGCGTTAAAAGAATAAAATATAAAAAACCTTTTGGTATTTTCCGATTTTGACTCTTCAGTAAAATATCATCTGCAAGCCAAAGAGAAATATTAAGCCCTGCATATATCCACCAATCAAATTCTGTATCAGCCAACACTTCTACTATCGAACCCACGATAGGCAAAGCCACAATACCCCATACAGGCCAGTTACTTACAGGTCTCACGGGCTCATTATTATTTTGAATATTTTCGCTGGGTACTCCTGACTCCATTTTCTTTTCTCCATTAACAATAAATGTATCAATGATATTCATTAATAATTTTTAATGAATTAAAAAACACACAATTGTTCGTAACAGTATTCGGTGAATTAAGCTGGAGAAGGAAGAGTATGAAGAATGGTTATAATATGGTGATTTGTGGGCTGGATGGCGATTAACGTTATGTAATAAGTATATTATTAAAAAGGCCAGCAAATTGCTGGCCTATAACTTTCGGATGTAGCAAAAGCGTATTATTTAGCGCCCAGACGCTCTTTAATACGAGCTGCCTTACCAGAACGCTCACGCAGGTAGTACAGTTTAGCTCTGCGAACAGCACCACGACGTTTAACATGGATGCTGTCTACGACTGGGGAGTGAGTCTGGAATACACGCTCAACGCCTTCGCCGTTAGAAATCTTACGAACAGTGAATGCAGAGTGCAGACCGCGGTTACGAATCGCGATAACCACGCCCTCGAATGTCTGCAGACGCTTTTTAGAACCTTCAACGACCCATACCTTAACTTCCACGGTGTCACCCGGACGGAATGAAGGTACGTCTTGCTTCATCTGCTCTTGTTCAAGTTGTTTAATAATGTTGCTCATAATAACTCTCTTACCCTAGGTAAACTGATATATCAGAGACATTCCTTTATTGGACATGTCTAGATTAATTCGTTGCCTGATCCTGATATTCCTGTTGGAATTCAGCCAGCAACATCCTTTGCTCGTCAGTCAGAGCTAGGCTTTCTAGAAGTTCGGGCCTTCTTAGCCAAGTACGACCCAGTGATTGTTTCAAGCGCCAGCGATCAATTTGGGCATGATTTCCTGACAGTAAAACTGCCGGGACTTCCATCCCATCCAACACTTCAGGGCGGGTATAATGCGGGCAATCCAACAGCCCGTCAGCAAACGAGTCCTCTTCTGCCGATGCCTGACGCCCCAACACCCCTGGGATAAACCGGGATATGGAATCAATCATTGTCATAGCAGGAAGTTCTCCCCCGCTGAGAACGTAATCCCCGATAGACCATTCTTCGTCAATTTCGGTTTGGATAACGCGCTCATCAATACCTTCATAACGACCGCAAACCAGAATTAATTTCTCATTTGCTGCCAGTTCGCAAACTCCCTGTTGGTCGAGTTTACGTCCCTGAGGTGAAAGATATATCACCTTTGCACCAACACCAGCCGCTGCTTTAGCTGCCTGAATGGCTTCCCGTAATGGTTGCACCATCATCAGCATGCCAGGACCACCACCATAAGGGCGATCATCCACAGTACGATGCCTGTCGTAGGTAAAATCCCGCGGACTCCAGCAATCGATACTGAGCAGGCCATTTTTCACTGCCCGACCAGTTACCCCGTAATCGGTTATTGCGCGGAACATTTCAGGAAACAGGCTAATTACCCCAATCCACATATAGCGTCCCACTTCTCAACCGGTTTACCGGAGATTAAAAACTAGGATCCCAATCTACTTCAATAGTTTTGGTAGCGAGATCAACTTTCTTGATAACCTGCCCATCAAGAAACGGAATCAACCGCTCCTTGATACCGAATGCATCTTTCAGGTTTGCCTTGATTACCATCACATCGTTAGACCCGGTTTCCATCATATCCTGGACAATGCCAAGGTTATAACCCGCCGTATTGATTACCTGGCAACCTGTGAGGTCTTTCCAGTAATAATCACCGTCTTCCAGTTCTGGTAATTGGGATGAATCCACCACTATTTCACTGTTGGTGAACAGATTAGCGGCATCCCGATCATCAACACCTTTAATTTTGATGATCAAATCCTGATTGTGATATTTCCATGTTTCCAGCTCAACGTGTTGCCACTGACCGGAACGCTGAATAAACCACGGTTGATATTCAAAGATGTCTTCGGCTTGTTCGGTGGAGGAAAAAACTCTGAGCCAACCACGTATGCCGTACGCTGACCCTAATTTCCCCAACACGATTGGATCAACAGGGTGCTCCAGGCCAGATTGTTTGCTCATTGTTACCACCGCGACAGATTAAGCTGCTTTTTTAGCGTCTTTGATCAGTGCCGCAACACGATCAGACACAGATGCACCCAGACCAACCCAATGTTCGATACGGTCCAGATCTAAACGCAGAGCTTCAGCATTCCCTGATGCGATAGGGTTGAAGAAACCAACGCGCTCAATGAAGCGACCATCACGCGCATTGCGGCTGTCGGTCACTACTACTTGATAAAACGGACGCTTTTTAGCGCCACCACGAGCTAAACGAATTGTTACCATAACATCCTCATTAGTTATCAAAACAACCAGACTCCATCGAGGAACGGAGTCCGGCTGTCCATGAAAAAGCCCGAAAATTTTACTCACTTTGGCGCAAAAAGCAATCCAAAGAGCATTTTCTTTCGAAATTTGTTGATTATCGCCCCATGAAACCAGGTGGCAGCATGCCTTTCATGCTCCGCATCATTTTTGCCATTCCACCCTTCTTCATTTTTTTCATCATGCGCTGCATTTCATCAAACTGTTTCAGTAAACGGTTAACATCCTGCACCTGGGTACCGGAACCCATTGCAATACGGCGTTTGCGCGATCCTTTGATAATTTCTGGTTTTTCACGTTCCTTGCGGGTCATTGAATTGATGATGGCTTCCATCTTAACCAGAACTTTGTCATCCATTTGAGATTTGACAGCATCAGGAACCTGAGACATGCCCGGCATCTTGCTCAACATACTTGCCATACCGCCCATGTTGCGCATTTGCTTAAGCTGATCAAGAAAATCAGTTAGATCAAACCCATCACCTTTTTTCAGTTTTGATGCCAGTTTTTCTGCCTGACTCCGGTCAACTTTGCTTTCAATCTCTTCGATTAAAGAAAGCATATCCCCCATACCTAAGATCCGCGATGCAATGCGGTCAGGATGGAAAGGTTCCAGAGCATCCGTCTTTTCACCAACACCAAGGAATTTAATTGGCTTACCCGTAATATGCCGGATAGAAAGTGCAGCACCGCCACGAGCATCACCATCGACTTTAGTCAGTACAACCCCTGTCAGTGGTAACGCTTCATTAAATGCTTTGGCCGTGTTTGCAGCATCCTGCCCCGTCATTGCATCGACAACGAACAGGGTTTCAATAGGTTTGATTGCCGCATGAACGTCTTTAATTTCATCCATCATGGCTTCATCGACATGCAGACGCCCTGCTGTATCGACCAAAAGCACATCATAGAATTTCAGTTTGGCATGCTGGGTGGCTTTATTAACAATATCAACCGGTTTTTCTTGTGGGTCTGACGGGAAAAAATCAATTCCAACAGTTTCTGACAACGTTTCCAGCTGCTTGATCGCTGCCGGGCGATATACGTCAGCAGAAACAACCAGTACTTTTTTCTTACTTTTTTCTTTCAGCAGTTTACCCAGTTTTGCAACGCTGGTTGTCTTACCGGCACCCTGCAAACCCGCCATCAGAATGACTGCCGGGGGCTGAACAGCAAGATTCAATTCGCTGTTCACCTCTCCCATCGCCTTTACCAGTTCATTTTGAACAATTTTGACGAATTCCTGCCCGGGGGTTAGACTTTTGTTAACTTCATGCCCTACCGCGCTTTCTTTGACTCTTGAAATGAAATCACGCACTACAGGTAACGCAACATCTGCTTCAAGTAAAGCCATGCGAACTTCGCGCAGCGTATCTTTAATATTGTCTTCAGTCAGCCGTCCACGACCGCTGATATTGCGCAATGTGCGCGATAGTCTGTCAGTTAAATTATCAAACATTGTCTCAGCTCAGATATCTACAAGTGGGTCTACCTGTAAGGCAAATTTAGTGAATTATAACACGATGATTATGTAATCTCTGCAAAGAGATTCCCAAGTATGATTAACAACGGTTGGAGGCTATCCTCGCTGACGGTATACTTAAATTTTAAGTTAACTCTAATACTATTGCGAAAACGAAAAACTTTATGCCAGTATTTTCAATCATTGCCTCACTTGCTTATCTCATTAGCCTGACACTCGTTGTGCCGGGCTTATTGCGGCAACAAAACAGTTATCAAAAACTGGCTCTGCTTTTCGCAATTGTCGCTCTCTTCAATCATGGGATATCCCTAAAATATCAGGTGTTCCATGTCAGTAGTGGCCAAAATCTGACCTTGCTGAATTTAGGTTCTATGGTCAGCTTACTGGTCTGTATCATCATGACGATTGTTGCCTTTCGTGGTCGTGCCTGGTTTTTACTGCCGATTGTTTACAGCTTTGCCGTGATAAATTTGATACTGGCAAGCATGGTACCCGGTGAATTCATTACTCATCTTGAAGGAAGCATTGGCCTATTTATACATATTGGACTGGCATTACTGGGGTATGCCACGTTACTGATTGCAGCACTTTATGCGCTACAGATTAGCTGGCTGGATAATCGTCTGAAAAAGAAAAAGCTCACTTTCTCGCCGGGAATGCCCCCATTAATGACTATTGAACGCAAAATGTTTCACATTATCCAGGTTGGCGTAGTTTTACTAACATTGACGTTATGTACAGGCATCATGTATATGGATAATGTTTTCAATAAAGAAAATATCCATAAATCGGTTTTGTCCCTCCTCGCATGGTTTATCTATATCATGTTGCTTTGGGGACATTATCGTGAAGGATGGCGCGGTAAACGTGTTATTTGGTTTAATTTGATTGGTGCATTTATCCTGACACTTGCTTTTTTTGGTAGCAGGTTATTGCAACAATTCATGACTTATTAAACCCGCTGCCAGCTTATATAAACATTAGGAAGGAACTCTGCTTTGGAGCATGTCTCAACAGGCACATTAATTATTGTTCTTGTCATCATGGTTATCATTTCTGCCTACTTTTCTGCCTCAGAAACCGGCATGATGACAATAAACCGTTATCGCTTACGTCATTTAGCTAAACAAGGTAGCAATCCTGCACGGAGAGTGGAATCGCTGCTCCGCCACCCTGACAGGCTCATCAGCCTGATCCTGATCGGTAATAACCTTGTCAATATTCTGGCATCCTCACTGGCTACCATTGTGGGTATGCGTCTTTATGGTGATGCCGGAGTTGCGATCGCAACCGGGATACTGACTTTTGTGATTCTGGTTTTCGCGGAAGTTATGCCTAAAACTATCGCAGCGCTATACCCGGAAAAAGTTGCCTTTCCAAGCAGTTTATTACTGCGCCCACTACAGAAAATCATGCTGCCGATTGTGTGGGCATTTAATAAGATTACTTTACTGTTTATGCGCTGTCTGGGGATCAAAGTTTCTGGCATCCGCAATGATTCAGTCAGTAAAGATGAACTGAGAACGATTGTTAATGAATCAAACACCAACCTCTCACGCCGTAATCAGGATATGCTGATCTCGATACTGGATCTTGAGAAAGTCACTGTTGGTGACATAATGGTTCCCCGTAATGAAATTGTCGGTATTGATATTAATGATGACTGGAAATCCGTTATACGTCAGTTGACGCATTCGCCACATGGCAGAATTGTGTTGTACCGGAATTCGCTGGATGATGCCATTGGCATGCTGCGTGTACGTGAAGCCTACCGTCTCATGATGGAGAAAAAAGAATTTACGAAAAAAAATCTGATCAGAGCTGCGGATAAAATTTATTTCATTCCTGTCAGTACACCATTAAATGCTCAGTTGGTTAACTTCCAGCGTAATAAGCAAAAAGCGAGTCTGGCTGTTGATGAGTATGGGGACATTCAAGGGCTAGTGACTGTAGAAGACATTCTGGAAGAAATCGTTGGCGATTTTACCACTTCGATGTCTCCTTCTCTGGCAGAAGAAGTCTTACCTCAAAGTGATGGCACGGTTCTGGTTGACGGTACAGCCAATATCCGTGAATTAAATAAAGCATTTGACTGGACACTGCCGGCTGACGGACCACGCACAATGAACGGTATGATTCTGGAAGAGTTAGGCGAAATTCCGGAGTTGAATGTTCAAGTGCAGATCAACGATTACAATTTTGAAATTCTTTCTGTCAATGACAATGTTATCAAAAAAGTACGTGTAACACCGATGAAGCAGGGAGCTGCTAAAAATACTAAAGCCAGTAGCTGATTGATAACATATCAAATCTGGCCGTAGAACAGTGTCTTTACGGCCAGAATAACAAATCTTACTATATTCAGCTTAATTCAACTCATACTACACTTGCAGTTCAACCAGTTTTTCTTCCGGTAAAGCCAGTTCATCATTTTTATTAACACGAACATCTGCATTCAGAATGTGGCGGGCAATATCCTGTGCTTCCTGCAAAGAATGCATTTCATAAGTACCACACTGGTAAACATTCAATTCAGGAATTTGTTTCTGATCCTGGACTTTCAGTACATCGGCCATCGCACCTTTCCATGCTTCAGCGACTCTCGATTCATCTGGAGCACCAATTAAGCTCATGTAAAAACCGGTACGACACCCCATTGGAGAAATATCGATAATTTCAACTCCAGCGCCATTCAGGTGGTTGCGCATAAAACCGGCAAACAAGTGTTCAAGTGTGTGAATGCCTTTTTCTGGCATGACTTCTTTGTTAGGAATACAAAAACGTAGGTCAAATACTGTGATAGTATCACCGTGAGGTGTTTTCATCATCTTGGCAACTCTAACGGCTGGTGCAGACATACGCGTATGGTCAACGGTAAAACTGTCCAATAAAGGCATGATCTTAATCTCCTCAGACATCAGATTTTTTTACGAAAAAAATTTTTTCAGATAAATGAAACCTTTTTAATTACAGCAGGTCTTAATTAATGAAGACGCGCAAAATTGTTATCATCCTTATTTTTCTAAGAGACTTTTTTTAATTCGGCCACCACTCGGTGGCCATTTTTATTTTTTAAGACCCTGCATGTAATTTTAGATAATCATCAAAACTCATGTTGTCTTGCTGTTCCAAATTACGTTGTCGTTCTACTGAAGCTTCACGTTCCGTAGAAAAATGGTCATCATTGAGTATACTATACGGCTCATTGACTAGTTCCAGATAATATTTATTAGCCAGTTCCAGCCCAAAACCATCAATCCCCTGAGTTTTCATCCGTTCTAATACACGTGCAGAAAATGTCAGCGATGGATCTTCAAACATACCAACCAGTTCCTTACAGACCGACTGATATTGTGACCCGGAGCAACTATCCAAGACCTCAGCAACACGTTCCAGATCTGCAAATAATTCCAGACCGACTACCTTGAGCGGTTGCAGTTCAATTCCATGACCGATACCAACATGAAGATCCGGTCTACGCCCTTCAAGGATCACTTTATTCCAGTTTTTACGGCAACAATCCAATTCTTCACTGCTCATTTCAGGCGAATCAGCCACTGCACACCATATCAGAAATAAATCCAGAAAACGGATCTGAGTTTCATCGACGCCGATCGATGTGAATGGATTGATATCTAGAGAACGAACTTCAATATATTCCACCCCTCCACGAAGTAAAGCATCAGAAGGCGTTTCTCCTTCTTCAACAACTCGTTTAGGACGTATAGGTGCATATAGTTCATTCTCTATCTGAAGAACATTCGTATTCAGCTGTAGATACTTACCGTCTTTTTTAATTCCCAGTGCTGCGAACTCATCCGACGGCTTGTGAATTGCTTTTTTAAGACCTTCTACATATGTATGAAGGCTATTAAAAGTAATATTCAAGTCACTCTGCGATTTGTTGGTATACCCTAAGTCACTCATTCTCAAAGAAGTCGCATAAGGTAAATAACAAGTTCCTTTTTCAGTCTGCTCAAAGGATAACGCAGTATCTCTCCCGCGTAAAAACGAGGAACAAATTGCCGGTGATGCACCAAACAGGTATGGGATTACCCAACCGAACCGATAGTAATTGCGGATCAGTTTAAAATATCCTGCTGAAATTTGCTCTTTACCACTTTCTGCATCTTTTACACCTAACCATGCCTGCCAGAAGCTGATTGGTAGTGAAAAATTATAGTGCACGCCAGAGATAGTCTGCATCAATGCGCCATAACGATTTTTCAACCCCTCCCTATACAGGGTCTTAAAACGTCCGATATTGGATTGACCATACTGTGCCAGCGTAATGTCATCTTCCTTACCAATGAAGCATGGCATACTTAAAGGCCAGTTTTTTTCATTAACCAGATTCTTAGCAGTGTATCGGTGTAAGTCTTTAAGAAAATCTATAGTTCTTTTTATATCACTATCAACAGGGGTGATAAACTCCAACAAAGATTCAGCAAAATCAGTTGTAATCCATTTATGTGTTAAAGAAGCACCTAGCGATTCTGGATGCTTTGTCATAGCTAAATGACCGTCTGGAGTAACACGCAATGTTTCACGTTCAATACCGCGACAAATGCCATCTAACACGGCCGGATTTGCCTCTAACCATGACAATGCTTTTGATACATCCGGGATCAATTTGACCTCCCGTGGAGTTTTAATAAGATGATTATTGAGCACTTACTTTATATCAAACAAGCCAAATTGTCGCTGACTACATAGCGATGAAAATATGTTATTGAACAAAACACAAATACTAAATGGTAAAATAAATATAATGTATAAAAAACAAAACGAAAAACCCCCGCCTATTAAGGCAGGGGTTTATCTAATATGGTGCATCCGGGAGGATTCGAACCTCCGACCGCTCGGTTCGTAGCCGAGTACTCTATCCAGCTGAGCTACGGATGCATCTTCAATTTTTTATGTTCTGTTCAGGTGCTGTCGCTTACCCGATTTTTCAGAATTAAATACCCGATAAATCAGATATATTTAATATGGTGCATCCGGGAGGATTCGAACCTCCGACCGCTCGGTTCGTAGCCGAGTACTCTATCCAGCTGAGCTACGGATGCATCGTCAATTTTTTATGTTCTGTTCAGGTGCTGTCGCTTACCCGATTTTTCAGAATTAAATACCCGATAAATCAGATATTTTTAATATGGTGCATCCGGGAGGATTCGAACCTCCGACCGCTCGGTTCGTAGCCGAGTACTCTATCCAGCTGAGCTACGGATGCATCTTCAATTTTCTATGTTCTGTTCAGGTGCTGTCGCTTACCCGATTTTCCAGAATTGAATACCCGATAAATCAGATATATTTAATATGGTGCATCCGGGAGGATTCGAACCTCCGACCGCTCGGTTCGTAGCCGAGTACTCTATCCAGCTGAGCTACGGATGCATTGTCGGTTTTCAGTGTTCTGTTCAGGCGCTGTTGATTGCCTAACTGTTCAGAATTGAGATACCTAGTAAATCGCGGCTTTTAAAATGGCGGTGAGGGAGGGATTCGAACCCTCGATGCAGCTCTTAACCACATACTCCCTTAGCAGGGGAGCGCCTTCAGCCTCTCGGCCACCTCACCATACGCTTTAAAACTCTTGACTCAGGTTTTCGTTTTTAAGCTTTCACTTAATAACTCTTTTAAGCTTCACCCCTGAGACTCACTCAGAAGCTTTTCTTAAAGCCGTTCGTCGTTGCGATGGCGCACATATTACTTTCCCAGCCTGATAAGTCAAACAATTTCTCACAACTTTTTTCCGTTTGAATACTTTGCGCACAAAACGTTTGATTTAACGTCTAAAAGGCTGTTTTATCAACAGCAAAATCACCGAATCCCTGTGAAGATTTATCGAAAAAATTATTCATCGCTATGACATCATGAATGAGGCCTTTTCGACAGATAGAAAATGAAAAGACGTGAGAGAATAGAATTAAGGTAACAAAGAGAGATAAATCGACGTGGTTTATAAAGAAGGGAAGTAGAGTAGCGCCCAAGTTTTAAAAAAGCATGGACGCCATTCTTGAATTAAAAAGTTGTAGGCTGAGACTTCTCTGCCTGAATCCGTTGATAAATTTCTTCACGGTGAACAGAAACTTCCTTGGGCGCATTTACACCAATACGAACTTGGTTGCCTTTAACTCCCAGTACTGTAACTGTTACCTCATCGCCTATCATGAGCGTTTCACCAACTCGACGAGTCAGAATAAGCATTCTTTGCTCCTTGAAAATTTAAAAGAGTCGGGTCTCTAGGTTTCCCCGCTATTATCCATCAAACACCGTGAAAACGTAAAGCTATGATATCTACTTAAAGTATAAGCAGTTTTGAACACATTTCCTATATCTATAGGATAGCTAAAATATAAGTATGTGCACAACATTTCAACAATTTCACAACGAAAAACATTTGGCACCATAAAAAGATTGCTTCCATGGTGCCACTACTATCACTGCAATACCAACTACAACCGCAATGTGACCCACTCTTCTACACTGTCCAATGCGGAAGGAAGAGCTGCTACATCTGTCCCGCCAGCCTGAGCAAGATCAGGACGACCTCCTCCTTTACCTCCAACTTGTTGGGCAACGAAAGAGATTAAATCGCCCGCTTTTATTCTAGCAGTCAAATCCTTCGTTATACCAACAATTAGGGTGACTTTATCACCAGTCACAGTAGAAAGCACAATAATTGCTGATCCTAGTTGATTTTTCAGATCATCAACCATTGTTCTGAGCATTTTTGGTTCCACATCACCCAACTGAGTTACCAGCAGGCGCACACCCTGAATATCTTTTGCCTTATTAGCCAAAGAAGAGCTTTCCTGAGCTGCCTGCTGAGATTTCAGCTGTTGCAATTCTTTTTCCAGCTGCTTCGTTCTATCCAGCGTGGCTTTAACTTTCTCGTTCAGGCTATTGATATCGCCCTTCACCAAATAAGCTATATCTTGCAATAAATCAGTCTGCTGATAAATAGAATTAAGTGCGGTTTGCCCTGTTACAGCTTCAATACGGCGGATACCTGCAGCTGTACCTGATTCACTGGTTATACGGAATAATCCGATATCGCCGGTATGGCTCGCATGAGTACCACCACATAACTCAGTGGAGAACTCTCCCATGCTCAATACACGCACTTTCTCATCGTACTTTTCGCCAAATAGTGCCATAGCACCCTTGGTCTTCGCCTCTTCCAAATCCATTACATCTGTAATAATTGATGAGTTTTTACGGACTTCTTCATTCACCAAATTTTCTACCAGACGAATTTGCTCTGGCTTCATTGCTTCAAAATGGGAGAAGTCAAAGCGCAAATATTTGTCATTGACCAGAGAGCCTTTCTGAGAGACATGTTCTCCAAGAATTTGGCGCAGTGCTGAATGTAGCAGGTGAGTTGCTGAGTGATTCAGACGAATGTTATTTCTGCGTGCCACATCAACTTCAGCGTTAACTGCTGTATTTACAGTCAGGCTGCCACTTATCAATTTACCAACATGACCAATTGCCTGACCGTATTTTTGTGTATCAGTAACTTCAAATACACCTTCAGTACCTGACAATTTGCCTGTATCACCGACTTGTCCACCGGATTCAGCGTAAAAAGCAGTTTTATCAAGAATAATGATCGCTTCATCACCTGCATTCAGATGATCGACTTCCTCTCCATTGCGGAAAATGGCAGTTACAGAGGCTTGCTGAGAATCATGGTCATAACCAGAAAATTCGCTTTGCCCATCAACTTTAATGACGTCATTATAGTCAGTACAAAATCCACTGGATTCGCGAGCACGACGGCGTTGATTCTCCATCGCAGATTCAAAACCTTTTTCATCAACTTTGATATCACGCTCACGACAGACGTCAGCAGTCAGATCAAGAGGGAATCCATAGGTATCATAAAGACGGAAAGCGGTTTCGCCATCTAAAGTATTACCGGACAGTTTGGCCAGCTCTTCATCCAGTAATTGCAGACCTCGCTCCAAAGTACGAGCAAACTGCTCTTCCTCTGTTTTCAGTACCTGCTCAACCAATGCTTGCTGGCGCTGAAGTTCCTCGCCTGCGGCTCCCATAATTTTGATCAACGGAGCAACCAGCTTATAGAAGAATGTTTCTTTAGCGCCCAGCATATTCCCATGACGGATAGCACGACGAATAATACGACGGAGCACATAACCCCGGTTCTCATTCGACGGAATAACACCATCGCAAATCAAAAATGAGCATGAACGAATATGGTCGGCAATAACACGCAGAGATTTGTTAGTGAGGTCAGTAGCACCTGTGACTTCTGCTACTGAGGCAATCAGATCACGGAATGCATCAATTTCATAGTTGGAATTTACATGTTGCAGTACCGCAGCGAGACGTTCCAATCCCATTCCTGTATCAACGGAAGGTTTTGGCAGTGGCTCCATTGTGCCATCAGCATGGCGGTTAAACTGCATGAAAACGATATTCCAGATTTCAATATACCTGTCACCGTCTTCTTCCGGGCTACCCGGAGGACCACCCCAAATATGTTCACCGTGGTCATAGAAGATTTCGGTACAAGGACCGCAAGGACCTGTGTCTCCCATTTGCCAGAAATTATCTGACGCGTAAGGGGCACCTTTATTATCACCAATGCGAATAATTCTTTCTGTAGGAACGCCGACCTCTTTGCTCCAGAGCTCGTAGGCTTCATCATCTGTCTCATAGACAGTTACCCACAGTTTTTCTTTTGGCAGGTTGAACCACTCAGCCCCAGTCAGCAATTCCCATGCATAATTAATTGCATCCTGTTTAAAGTAATCGCCAAAACTGAAATTACCCAACATTTCAAAGAAAGTATGATGGCGGGCTGTGTAACCAACATTTTCTAAATCGTTATGCTTACCACCAGCACGAACACAGCGCTGAGCCGTTGTTGCTCGGGTATAAGGCCTTTTATCCAATCCAAGGAAAACATCTTTGAACTGGTTCATTCCTGCGTTGGTGAACAACAATGTTGGATCATTAGTCGGCACCAATGAACTGCTTGGTACTATCTGGTGCCCTTTAGTTTGAAAAAAGTCAAGAAACGCTTGACGGATCTCAGCGGTGCTTTTGCTCATAATTGTCCCGAAATCAAGCTGAAAAACAGAATCATGGATGGTTGAAGTGACAAGTTTTATCACTATTTCAACTCACGAACAGGGTTAAGATAGAGTCTCTTCCATAAGAAGTAAAATTCCATATAAATCTATTCGCTTTTCAGCATTGTAATTCGTCTGAGCATTTTCTGAAAGTCTGTTTGTCAGACCAGTTCCGACGCACCTATTACACAGGTATTTATTCTCTCCATAAAAGAAAAAACCACACCCTTAAAGGATGTGGTTTTTTCAGAACTCTTTCTGACCACAAGACTGCGGCACAGAAGAAATAACAATCAAAACTCTTCGTTATTTACTTCTTCTGCATTGTCTTCATAATCAGTGACATAATCTTCAGCCGCGCTACTGAACCCACCAGCATTATTCAGCAATAACTCGCGCAGTTTTTTATCCAGCTCAGATGCGATTTCCGGGTGCTCTTTCAGATAATTTGTCGCATTGGCTTTACCCTGACCGATTTTATCGCCGTTATAGCTGTACCATGCACCTGCTTTTTCCACCATTTTGTGTTTAACACCCAGGTCGATAAGCTCACCATAAGTATTGATGCCTTCTCCATACAAAATCTGGAATTCAGCTTGTTTAAATGGTGCTGCAACTTTGTTTTTGACTACCTTCACGCGGGTTTCGCTGCCAACAACTTCATCACTGTTTTTCACTGAACCGGTACGGCGGATGTCCAAACGAACAGATGCATAGAATTTCAGTGCATTACCACCAGTCGTCGTTTCTGGGTTACCAAACATAACCCCAATTTTCATACGGATCTGGTTGATAAAGATAAGCAGAGTATTCGAGTTTTTCAGGTTTCCTGCCAGTTTACGCATTGCCTGACTCATCATACGAGCCGCCAGCCCCATATGTGAATCACCGATTTCACCTTCGATTTCTGCTTTTGGTGTCAATGCAGCAACGGAGTCAACAACAATAACATCAACCGCACCAGAACGTGACAAGGCATCACAGATTTCCAGTGCCTGTTCACCGGTATCAGGCTGAGAACACAGTAAGTTATCAATATCTACACCCAGTTTTTTAGCATAAACCGGATCGAGGGCGTGTTCAGCATCGATAAAAGCACATGTTCTGCCTTCGCGCTGAGCAGCAGCAATAACCTGAAGAGTCAGCGTTGTCTTACCGGAAGACTCAGGTCCGTATATCTCAACAATACGCCCCATTGGCAAACCACCTGCCCCCAAAGCAATATCGAGAGACAGTGAGCCAGTGGAAATGGTTTCAACATCCATTGAGCGGTTTTCGCCCAAACGCATAATTGAACCTTTACCAAATTGTTTTTCAATCTGGCCCAGTGCCGCTGCTAGTGCCTTTTGTTTGTTTTCATCGTTAGCCATGTTTACTCCCTCGTAAGCAATGAAGTGAAGGGGGCTGCCCCACTGCTGATAAACCGTTTCTGATGCTATGCCTAATAAGACTCGTTGTTTAATAAAAATTTATTTAAAAAACAATGTTTATAAGTCCACGTTTCGTAAATCACTTTATAAAGCCGATGTGCTTTATAAGATCAATATGGTTTATACGACCAAAATACTGGAACTAATTATACTGTATAATCATACAGCATCAAGTTAATTTTTTATGATTTCTTCCAGCAATGTTTTTAAAGAAAAAATAACAGACTGGAGACGAACAGCATTACGGTCACCAGTGAAAAGTCGGCGATATGATTTTGTATATCTCTTTGTGCCATCACGGACAGCAAATCCAAAGCAAACAGTGCCAACGGGTTTCTCTTTGCTGCCACCATCCGGCCCGGCGATACCACTGACTGAAACCGCAAAATCAGCCTTAGCGGCATCTAATGCTCCCAAAGCCATTTCTTTCACAACCTGCTCGCTGACGGCTCCTGACTCGACTAATGATATCGGTGAAACACCCAGCATTTCACATTTTGAATCATTACTGTAAGTCACGAAGCCACGATCAAAATAGGCAGAGCTTCCCGCAACATCTGTGATTACCTTGGCAATCCATCCTCCTGTGCAGGATTCTGCACAGGTAATAGACAGATTTTTCTGGCGTAACCTTTTCCCTAGTTCAATACTAAGCTGATTCAGGATTTTTTCATCCATAGTACGCCTTTAACTCTATAAGAAATTAATTTTTCCGAAGCAGATCCCAAATCCATAATCCACCGATTGCTAAAGAGAATAGTATCCCAAAGCCAATACCTATAGTAATAACGGATATTTGTAGCATGGTGGAAATTAAGTATAACCCCAGCATGATCAACATTGCGCTGTTTTCACCAAAATTCTGTACTGCTACAGCTTTACCAGCGCCCATTTCATGCTTCCCATGTTCCTGTAACAGCGCATTTAATGGCACAACAAAAAGACCACCACACAAACCAATCGTAATCAGGAATAGGTACGAATGCCATATTGAGTGTTGCAAGACAAACATGATAACAATCACACCAATAAGTATTCCGGCTGGCATACAGCGGCGCACCGTACTCAGTGTAATAAACCGTGCTGCTAATCCCGCCCCCGCAATAATGCCGATAGCGACTACGGCGTTCATCAAGGTTGGCGTTGTATTACCCTCAACGCCCAGAACAACAGGAACCCACGCAACCAGCAAAAAGCGCAGAGTAACACCCGCTCCCCAAAACAGGCTGGTTCCGACCAAAGAAAAGCGGGTTTCTGAGTTATTCCAAAGGGAAGAAATTACCGAAATAAAATCCTGTAGCATTGCTTTAAGATCCCAGCCTTTTCCCAGCCGGGCTGCCGCTAAACGGGGTATATACAAATTGGCTATTACTGCCGCGCTATACATCAGGGCACATATTCCTAATGCAAGAAATAGGTTTATATCAGAAAGAAAACCACCCACCACAGAACCAATCAGAATGGCTGCAATCGTCGAAGCTTCCATCAATCCATTGGCTTTGACCAAGTGGCTGCCGTCTGTCAATTCCCCTAAAATACCATACTTGGCCGGAGAATAAGCTGCCGCCCCGATCCCTACAAGGGTATATCCCAGGAAAGGATTCATATCAATGCAGATGCTGATGGCTCCCAGCAATTTGATGCCATTGGAAAAGAGCATAACCCTGCCTTTCGGGAACCGATCAGCAATTTGCCCCACAAAAGGGGCACATACGATATAGGTCAGCACAAAAACCATTTGCAGAGCCGGCAGGCTCCATCCCGGATAAGATTCAGCTTTCAATTGAGCCAATATCGCAAAGAATAAGGCGTTGTCGGCAAAAGCGGAGAGAAACTGGGATAGTAAAACAGCCTTCATTCCCCGGTTGAGCAATGGTTGTGTTTCCACAGTACCATTCATTTTTTACTCCTGTTCTGCCATTTTTCTTAATGTGACAAAATCAGGTTTGCCACTGCCCAGTAAAGGTAATTGCTTCACATAACGAATATCACGTGGAACTGCCAGTTCAGGTAACCCAATTTGACGGGCGGTAAGCAACATCACACTTCTGTTCAAAACGGTATCTGTTGTAAACAACACCAGTGCCTCTCCCTTGCTACGGTCACCTTTTGCTGTTACTGCATGCAGAGCTTCAGGCGAAACACGTGAAGCGATTTGCTCTACGGCCTCAAGAGAAACCATTTCACCTGCCAGTTTGGCAAAACGCTTTACCCGTCCTTTGATCGTACAGAAACCTTCTTCATCAATGGATACAATATCACCTGTGTCATACCAGCCTGTCTGGATATTGCCTTCCGCATCTTCTGCCGTCGGCGGTTCTAGACGCTCCGGAGCTTCAACCCGCAAATAGCCTTTCATCAGATTTGGCCCACGTACTTGCAGACGTCCGCCCACTTCAATACCCGGCACAGGTAATAAACGTGTTTCCATACCCGGCAAAATTCTTCCGACTGTGCCTACTTTGGCTGCCATTGGGACATTGATGGCGACAACAGGAGCGCATTCAGTTACGCCATAGCCTTCCAGGATCCTGATACCAAATTTATCCTGCCAGACACGCTTAGTTTCTTCCGACAGTTTTTCTGCACCAGCAACGACATAGCGCAAGCGGGAGAAGTCATAAGGATGAGCGTAGCGGGCATAATTACCCAGAAAAGTTGAGGTTCCGAACAGAACAGTACAGTTCTGATCATAAACAACTTCAGGAACAACACGGTAATGCAGCGGGTTCGGGTACAGGAATACACGGCTTCCTGACATCAGGGGAGTGAATAACCCAACGGTCAGCCCAAATGCATGGAACAAAGGTAAAGACGACATAAAACGATCCTGTGGAGTAAAATCAGCTATCGTTTTAATTTGCTCAACATTTGCCAGTAAGCTGGCATGGCTGTGAACAACGCCTTTCGGTGCCCCTTCAGACCCAGAAGTGAACAGGATGAGTGCATCATCCTCTGGTTTCTGTGAAGGTAAAGCCGCTTTTGCGGGAAAAATCAAATGCCAAAGCACCCACAATTTATCTTCCCACGTAATAGTTTCTTTCAAATCTTCAAGATATACCCAATTTGCTTCTGTTACCTGATCTGGTAGATGCGTCAGCTGACTTTTCTCAAGAAACTGGCGGGAAGTGATGATTGTTTTGATAGTTGCTGCTTGTATCGCATTTTTAATGCCATTGCTGCCTGCCGTGTAGTTCAGCAAAGCAGGTACTCGCCCTCTCAGTGACGTACCGTATATTGTGGTCGCCATAGCTGTGGCATTAGGTAATAAAAGCCCGACTCTTTCACCTTCTTGAGTAAAGCGCTCTAAAATCCGGCTAAAGCCCAATATCTTTTTCAGAAATGTATGGTAGCTATCTTCTTTCAGTGCAATATCTTCAATACAGGGTTTAAAACGCCCGAAACGCTTTTGGGCTGCGAGATACGCACTGAATAACGTTTCTTTCGGACGAGTCTGCATCCTCACATCCATCATAACAGCATGCAGTTTCTCTCCTGCCAGACGGCGGCGACTGTTAGAATCCGGCGCATCTGGCATTGGGAAATCCATTGCAGGTAAAATCCGGATGGTGACTTTAGGGAACCAATGCTGCTTCATGACGCCTCTTAACCGCCCGAACACGCTTTGTTCCGCTCCATCAATACGGATAGGCACAATTTTTGCCTCTGACTTCGCCGCAATAAATGCTGCGCCATCGTAGATTTTCATCAGGGAGCCCGTTACCGTGATCCGACCTTCAGGAAAAATCACTATCG
This sequence comes from Xenorhabdus sp. KK7.4, assembly GCF_963876465.1. Taxonomy (NCBI): domain Bacteria; kingdom Pseudomonadati; phylum Pseudomonadota; class Gammaproteobacteria; order Enterobacterales; family Morganellaceae; genus Xenorhabdus; species Xenorhabdus sp. KK7.4. The sequence goes on along the minus strand of NZ_CAWNQF010000002.1, from coordinate 125,487 downwards.
GGCGACCTTTGTCAATTTCCTTAACCAGCGTCCTGATTGCCATCGGATTGTTTGGATCCAACGGCACAACATCAGCAAAAGGTTTAATAAATTTGAGAAAGCCCTTTGTCGCAATATTGGAATAAATGGCAAATACTGGTTTTCCCGGCAGGAAAAGCCCTATCAGGAGCCCATCAAGAAAGGAAATATGATTGGGTGTAATAATACATTTAGGGTGTTTTAAATGCTTATCGTCACCTTCGACTGTCACTCTGAAGAGTACACGTACAAGTAACCTCAGAACCTTTAAGAGTATATCCATATCTCAATCCATATATCTCAATATAAATAATTAAATAAAATTAAAGTGAGTGAGTAGAATGATACTATAAGAGGTATAAATGATCTGAGATACAGGATTTATTAGTCTTATAATAAATAAGCGTAAAAATAAAAAAATATATCAAATTATCTGTTTATATTGACTTAATATATAGCTTTGAATTTCAAGAACGATATTTTCTATCGATAAGGTAGCATCCACAATGAGGTGCGCACATTCACAATAGAGTGGTTCCCTCTCTGCCAACACTCCGGTTATTTCTTCTGTTATGGATTTTCCGGTCAGGCTGGGACGCTGTGAATTCTCCGGATTAAGAGAGAGCCGCTCAACCAAAACAGAAGCGGGTGCCTGCAAATAAACTACAATACCGTTTTGCCGCATATACTGCCGATTTTCTGCTGCCAGCACCATTCCACCACCGGTAGACACAACTCTGTTTCGCTGACTAACCGCTTTCAGTGTGTCGCTTTCCAGCTTTCTGAAATAATCCCAGCCACGCTGCTCAACAAGCTCCGCAATTGTCATTCCACAAGCAATCTGGACATCTTCATCAGTGTCAACAAATTGATACGATAATACTTCAGCCAACACATTACCTATTGTCGTCTTCCCTGCACCTCGTGCACCCACGATAAATAGAGTCTGTTTCATTTCGTTGCTTTCCTGAAGTTTTGTGTTGTTAAACCTAAATACAAAGTATAGTAACTAAACATTTACACCTATGTAAAAAATATATGTTCTTGTATATAAAAAGCCACACTTTACATTAAGTGTGACTTACTCTGATTAAATATTATTTAAAATGAATATTGTCATTATCGACGGGAAAGGTAATCTCCGTAACCAATCCATTTGTAAGTCGTCAGAGCATCCAGACCCATTGGGCCTCTGGAGTGTAGTTTCTGAGTACTGACAGCAACTTCAGCTCCTAAACCAAACTGACCACCATCAGTAAAGCGTGTGCTTGCATTTACATATACCGCCGAAGAGTCAACACGATGCACAAAGTAATCAGCATGTTGTAAACACTCCGTCAGAATAGCATCCGAATGGGCTGTGCCATAATGACGTATATGCTCAATCGCTTTATCAATATTGCTGACAATTTCCACATTCATATCCAAAGAAAGCCATTCATCACAATAGTCTTCTTCTGTCACGGCAACCACTTTTGCCGGGCCATTCTGTAGCAATGCCATTGCTGACGCACCCGCATGCAGTGTTACGCCCTGCTCTTTCATTCTGGCACTCAGTTCCGGCAGGAAATCAGCGGCTATTTTTTCATGTACTAGCAAAGTTTCCAATGCATTACATGCGCTTGGGCGCTGTATTTTAGCATTAGTGATAACTTCCAGTGCTTTTTCAAAATTCACATGCTCATCCACAAATGTGTGACAAACGCCAATTCCTCCGGTGATTACCGGGATAGTGGACTGCTCACGGCAAAGTTTATGCAAACCGGCACCACCACGCGGGATCAACATATCGATATAGCGATCCATTTTCAGCATTTTAGCAACCAGCTCACGATCTGGTTTATTAATTGCCTGTACTGCTGAGGCTGGCAAGCCACTTTGTTCCAGCGCCTGCTGAATGACTTTAACCATTGCCTGATTGGTATGATGAGTTTCCTTACCACCACGTAATATCACTGCATTCCCTGTTTTCAGGCACAGTGATGCGACATCAATCGTAACGTTAGGGCGGGCTTCATAAATTACCCCAATTACCCCAAGGGGAACACGGCGGCGACTCAGTTGCAGTCCGCTATCCAACAATTGTCCGTCCATCACTTGACCGACAGGATCAGCCAGACGACAAACCTGACGGACGTCATTAGCAATCGCACTCAAACGCTCAGGAGTCAGTAATAAGCGATCAAGTAATGCTTCATTTATACCCTGTTTACGGGCTTGTTCCATATCCTGCTGATTGGCGGTGAGGATCACTTCTGCTTCTTTTTCAAGTAAATCAGCAATGTGACTTAGGGCCTGATTTTTCTGACTAGTACTTAATTGAGCCAGTTGCCATGATGCTGCCTTGGCTGCTTTTCCCATCTGCTCTAGCATGGTGGAATCCTTAACTTACGATCATATCATCACGATGCACAGCAACTGCACCATATTCATAACCTAATATCTGACTGATTTCCTGTGAGTGACGGCCTGCAATCAGGCGTAAAGCATCACTATTGTAACGGCATACACCGTGAGCCAGTTTCTTACCGGATAAACTACAGATACGAACCACTTCACCACGGGAAAAGTCGCCTGTAATACTTTTAATGCCTTTCGGCAGTAAAGAGCTGCCTTTTGCGAGAATAGCCGCTTCTGCGCCATCATCGACAATAATTTCGCCCGCAGAAGGAGCCCCGAAAATCCAGCGTTTGCGATTTTCCATCGGGCTGGTCAAACCATGAAAACGTGTTCCCACTGATTTTTCTTCAATCACATCAGCAATCACATTCTCTCTGTTACCAGCAGCGATGATGACATCAATGCCGGCACGACCAGCAATTCCTGCCGCCTGAAGTTTTGTTGCCATTCCCCCGGTTCCGAGACCTGATACGCTGTCTCCGGCCATCATTTTGAGTTCATCACTAATATCGTGTACTTCACGGATAAGTTTAGCATCAGGATTATTACGGGGATCAGCAGTATACAGACCTTCAATATCGGTCAGGAGCAATAACTTATCAGCAGTGCCCAGAATTGCCGCCAGTGCAGAAAGATTATCGTTATCACCGACTTTAATTTCCGCCGTTGCTACCGCATCATTTTCATTGATAATCGGGATAATGTGATTATCAAGCAGTGCATGCAACGTATCCCTTGCATTCAGAAAACGTTCGCGATCTTCCAGATCGGCACGAGTCAGTAACATCTGCCCGACATGGATGCCATAGATGGAGAAAAGTTGCTCCCATAACTGAATCAGGCGGCTTTGCCCTACGGCTGCAAGCAATTGCTTTGAAGCAATGGTTGCCGGAAGATCCGGATAACCCAAGTGTTCCCGACCTGCTGCAATTGCACCGGAAGTCACAATAATAATACGGTGACCTTTCTCATGTAACTGCGCACATTGCCGAACCAACTCTACTATGTGAGCACGATTCAAACGGCGGGAACCCCCTGTCAGTACACTCGTTCCCAGTTTCACAACCAATGTTTGTCGGCCATTCATCATATTTCTGCCATTATTAATTTGAAAAAGCTAATTTGAAAAAACAATAAATTCAAAACACATTCAAAAAACAGTGCTCAGTTTTAGCAGGAGAGAAGCATTATGCCAACTGGCATAACACAAAATTCAAAAAAAGTTGATTTATACCCTGCCAGTTTCAAGATACAGCCAAAATCCGGCCTCTGGTGATAGGCAGGAAAGTATCAGCACACCCCGGCAACACAGACAACTCTCTAGCCGGGGGTGTAGCTATCCAAAAAAACAGCGCAGCCAGTAAGGCTGCAACTTAAAATCTGGCAGGGATAAAATAAACCCGGTTAATAGACTTAATTTTGTGGGGTGAAGGTATTTTCAGATGGGCTAAGCGTGAGTTTAAGGTTACCCAAAGAATCAGACAGGCGTTGATGAAATGCCTGTAATGTCAATTCAAGCTGCCTGAGATCTGCTTCTTTTTTGATATTCATAGGCAGCCACTCGCCATGTTTATCAAACAGACCTATCTGATAATTATAAATGAACCCTTTTTCCTGTCGTTCCAATTCTAACCACCAGCCCCAGAACTCCCGTTTTTCTGGCGCTGCTTTCGCACTAACGCAGACCGCCAGACAATCAAAGAAGAAATAGTCATTTTGGCATTTTAACTCGCGTAAATAAGGCCCTAATGCAGAAAAACTCTTCAACAACTTATTTCTGGAATAATTTACGGGTACAGTCATACAAAGGTCTCCTTTATAAACAGAAGAACAGTTGTATCAAATGATTAAAAAATATCAATGATTAAATTTCAGTTTAGTTAACTTTATCTTTCAACCATACACTTGCTGCGTGTAATGCCTTACTGAAACCACTATAAGCAGGCATAGCAGGAATAGCTAATAAAGAGCCATCCAGCGAAGATCTGGCAATCAGTTTTGAATCTTCCGCCGGGCTAAAAATGTCATCTTTCCAATACACTGAGAACATTGGCACAGAACAACGACGACCCAGTAATCCCTGATTTTTTAATGAATAACAATTCAGTTCTGAACGCAAAACTGCTTCATCCACATGATAGATACCCAAACGACTGGCGAGTATATCGATATACATTGACGGAATTTTCTGCTGCAATCTCTCATTATGCAGCAATTCATGAACAACCGGGCTGACCACTGCCACACCCTTAATAAGACTGGATTCCAGATAGGCAAGACGAACGGCAATATTGGCGCCGAAACGGAAACCAAAAATACCTATTCTTGTGTGATCGATCCACGGGATGCTATCCAATTGCTGCAATACCTGCTGATGAAGAGCGCAGGTATCCTGTGTCAGCGTAAATCTCGCTGAATAACCTACGGAAGGCATATCCACCGTTAGCATCGCAAAGCCCTGTGGTGAGAAATGATCCCGAAACAGTCGCCAGCAATCACTTTGCAGGCTATCAATACCAGAGCAAACCAGTATTGTTGGGCATGGTTCCTGAACTCCGGGAGGAATATGCAGTAAACCGGTAACAGTTTTGCCATCTTCCAGCTGAAATTTCAGTTTTTTCAGTTGATAGTCAGAGAAATGTGCTGCATTTTCATAGGCTTTATTAGCCAGAACAACCGCCTGATCAGCCAGCTCATCACCGTGCAGATGAGGGTAAGCAGCAATGCTGTATAACATTGAAGCTCTTAACCAACACTGACTGGCTTCAGACGACTGCTCAACATGTTGTGCTTTCTGTTGCCAGAGCATCGCCTGCTGTGACCATTCATATACCCAGTTCCCTTTGCGGTAACCAATTACAGTATCCAATAGATGATCATAACTGCGTTCAGCATCTGTTACAGCAATCCTGCTGAGGATCTCCTGAATCTCCAGCGGATCGATGCCCCTCCAGATCCAGGCGAGCCAGTTAATCATGCGATACCAGCGTTCCTGATGTTCGCCACCGAGCATTTTATTATCAGCATGAGCTGATGATGGCAAAACGTATTTTACCAATGTAGACGTTTCCTGCTGTTTAACCTGCGGTTTAAACAGTGATTCTGAAAGGTTCTGTTTAGTCATGACAAAGAAATTTATTACTGCTTATTACAAGATATCCAATAAGTTCTGAGCTGCATTGCGATAACAAAAGAATACCAGATTCGTCGGAACGTATTTACTCAGCCAAAGACTGGCCTCCGGTGAGAAACAAGGGCCTCTCTCATTAAAATCCCCAGTGGCATAGATAACTATGTGACTGGGGCGTAATTATGTAAAGCAAAGCAATCAGCAAAGAAATAACTGGAAAAATGAAGGGAATAATTACTGATCGCAAATAGGTGGCACGAACACTACGCCCATATCCCACGGCTGTTCAATCCATGTATTCTGGGGGATATCAATCACATAATCATCTACTAACGGACGACCTGCTGGCTTGGCAAAGATCGTCACAAAATGCGCTTTTGGATACATATCACGAATTGCCTGAGCAGTTCCGCCGGTATCAACCAAATCATCAACAACGATAAAGCCTTCTCCATCTCCTTCGGCTTTCTTGAGTACCGTTAATTCACGCTGATTATTGTGGTCATAGCTGGAAATACAGACTGTATCAACATGGCGGATACCCAGCTCACGGGCCAGCAAGGCACCCGGCACAAGGCCTCCACGACTTACAGCAATAATGCCTTTCCACTGCTCTACAGGAAGTAAACGCTGCGCCAGTTTACGGGCATGTATTTGCAACATATCCCACGTTACGACATATTTTTCGCTCATAAAATTTGATCCTGGAAACTAAGAATATTCTCAGAAAAGAGTTTGTTGCGGAATAAAGGTTGCGCGGGATTATAGTGATTTGAGCCCGCAAAAACCAGCAAAAACAAGGAACATCCTGATCCTGAAAGCGCATTACTAATCAGAAAATGGTATTCTCAGGCATAACATAGACACTGGGCAGCTCAAGATGATAAAGCCCCCCGAGATGTCAAACATTACACTTATATTTCATCAAGATGAAGTTACAGGAGATTCGCCGTGTCCGAATTATCAACATTATCCCCCCAACCATTATGGGATATTTTTGCTAAAATTTGCTCCATTCCACATCCATCCTATCATGAGGAAGAACTTGCTTCTCACATCATTGAATGGGCTGAGGATAAAAACCTCCATGTTGAACGTGATGAAGTCGGTAATATCCTGATAAGAAAACCGGCCACAAAGGGCATGGAAGACCGTAAAACGGTCGTACTTCAGGCTCATCTTGATATGGTTCCGCAAAAGAACAATGATACACAGCACGATTTCGCGAAAGATCCTATTCGTCCTTACATTGATGGTGACTGGATAACCGCTGAAGGTACAACACTGGGCGCAGATAATGGTATTGGTATGGCTTCCGCGCTAGCAGTACTGGCCGATGAATCTGTCAAGCACGGCCCTCTGGAAGTATTACTGACAATGACTGAAGAAGCGGGTATGGATGGCGCATTTGGTCTTCAACCGGGCTGGTTACAGGCTGATATTCTGATCAACACCGATTCAGAAGAAGAAGGCGAAATCTATATGGGTTGTGCCGGTGGGGTAGATTATGTTTCAACACTGCCACTTTCCCGCGAACCTCTGCCTGCAAACTATCAAACACTACAACTGACCATTAAAGGATTAAAAGGTGGTCATTCCGGTGGTGATATCCATCTGGGATTAGGTAATGCCAATAAATTACTGGCCCGTTTCCTTGCTGAATACAGTGATGAGCTGGAGCTGAAACTGATCCATTTACAGGGAGGTACTCTGCGTAATGCAATCCCTCGTGAAGGTTCTACTATCATTGCCGTCCCAACAGCTCAGCTGCCAAAACTACATCAGGTAAAAGATAATTATCTGGAAATACTGAAGAACGAATATGCGGTCGCTGAAACTAACCTGACTCTTTTGTTGGATGACGTCAAAACCTCATCACAGGCATTAACGGCAGATTGTCAGTCCCGCTTTATCGCTATGCTGAATACAATGCCTAATGGTGTTATTCGCATGAGTGATGTTGCAAAAGGTGTTGTAGAAACATCCCTGAATGTGGGTGTTGTCAATATGGAAGAAGACCACGTCGAGGTTATCTGCCTTATCCGTTCACTGATTGAAAGTGGTAAGGCTTATGTTGTCGGGATGCTCAACTCTCTGGCCAAACTTTCCAGCGCAGAAGCAACAGCAAGTGGTGACTACCCTGGCTGGCAACCGGATGCCGATTCCCCGGTAATGCACTTAGTACGTGAAACTTATCACCAGCTGTTCGACAGCACACCAAACATTATGGTAATCCATGCAGGTCTGGAATGTGGATTATTTAAAAAACCCTACCCTGATATGGATATGGTTTCCATTGGCCCAACTATCCGTGGTGCCCACTCACCTGATGAAAGGGTTCACATTAAGAGTGTTGGCCAGTACTGGCAATTATTGACAGCTATCCTGAAAGCTATCCCAGTGAAAGAATAATACAGTCTCCCCTGTCTACGGACAGGGGAATATTCCTTCTTCATATTCCACACACTACTTAACAGTATCTTTTTCGTAAAACAAAAGATCACTAACAAACCGCATTACAACTCAAGCAATAGTTGTCGTTCCAGTTGTGGGCTTTGTAATGTCACATGCAGGCCAACTAGCCGGACTCCTCTACCTTCCCGACGTGTCTCCCAAGCCTGTTGGGCAACCTTCAGCAGATCCTGTTTATCCAGTAACGGATGCGTATGCTCCTGTGTGGTTAGCTGAAAATCATCAAATTTTAATTTAATACCCTGACGAGCAATGCGAAGATTTGGTTTGACCTTTCCCAGCCTTTTTTCCAGCTCGGGATAAAGCTGTTCAATCAACTCAACACAATCACGCCAGTCATGAATATCCTTCGCCAGCGTTTTTTCTACCCCAACAGACTTACGTAAACGATCAGGTTTTATCAGGCGCTCATCAATACCATGACAACGCTGCCAGAGCACAAGTCCAAATTTACCCAGTTTTTTTATTAATTCTAACTTGTCATAGTTTTGTACATCGGAACAAAGTACTAACCCCATATCAGACAAGCGCCCGGCGGTGACTTTCCCCACTCCGGGAATTTTACGTAATGGCAGAGATTGCACAAAATCGTCAACCTGTGTGGGTGAAATCAAATACTGACCGTTGGGTTTATTGATATCAGAAGCTATTTTTGCCAGAAATTTAACAGGGGCAATTCCTGCTGAAGCCGTTAGCTGCAATTCATCAAAAATCACCTGTCGAATTTCTTTGGCAATTAATGTTGCTGATCCTTGGCAATACTGGCAATCGGTAACATCCAGATAGGCTTCATCCAGCGACAAGGGTTCGATCAGATCGGTATAGCGGGCAAAAATCTGGCGGATATGTTGAGACACTTCTTTATAGTAGGCCATACGCCCTGAAAGGACTTTCAGTTGGGGGCATAACTTCATTGCCATTGAAGTAGACATAGCACTGTGTACACCGTAACGGCGGGCAGAATAATTTGCAGTACTGATGACTCCCCGCCTGTCAGCGCTACCACCAACAGCTATCGGGATATCGCGGAGTGACGGATTATCCCGCATTTCAATGGCAGCAAAAAAGCAGTCCATATCGATATGAATAATTTTGCGCATCTGAACTCTCCACGACAAAAATACTGTATAAATATACAGAATAAATTCATGATATGCTACTTTTTTTAATCTGTTACTGCACAACTTTCATTTTACTATCGTCTCTCACTATCTGAACAATATTTAACCTTTGTTAAGATAAAAATTATCACCTCACGATAATTTATTAACTAGTCTAGTAACATTTAAAATAATAAAACTATCAAAATTTATTATTTATTTTTATTAACATAAAAAATAAACTGCAGTTTTGTGCAATTCATGGCAGACAGATTTAACTAAAACTAACAGCAAACAATAAACTATTACAAATCACACAAAATGAGAAACCTCTTGCACAAATATCACCCTAACATTCTCAAACCCTGTTAAATTTGACTCCAAAGTAAGGACTCTGATGAGCAATAATCGTTCTTTTTATTTATATCAGATATCTGATATTCTGTTTACTTCGTCAACAAGAGCATTTGGTATGCTATTTTCCTGGTGGATGATTGAAATACTAAAGCTAGAATTAAAACTCGGCTGGTTTATCTTTTTTTGTTGGCTATTTCAGATTTTATTCTTAATTAAATTTGGAGAAATAGGTGACAAAATAAATAAGAGAAGTGTTGTGCTGTACTGTACTATCCCTTCTTTTATTCTTTTTGTCATCTCTAACCTATTAGACAACAATTTTTATTTATCATTAGGCCTGATATATATTGCAACATCAGTTGCCACGGCTATCATTCAGCCTATAGGAATAAGTATTATCCCTGAAATAATGGATAACAAAAAACTAGACAAGGCATTTAAATATCGAGGTCTGGTAAACTCCATTAATACCATGCTTGGCCCGGCAATTTCCGGATTAATTATTCATTACTTTAATATTGATGGTTCATTGATTTTTATCGCCGTAATGTCATTACTGCCACTGATTGGGTTTTATTTTATCAAAACAAATTCAGAAAAAACGCCAGAGAAAGCCGGGCATCGCGGGCAAAAAAGTATTAGAATCATTACCAAAAATTCAACAGAGATAAGGCTCTCATTTGTTGCGGCTTTTTTTAATTTTGCGATTACACCATTAATCATGTACATCCTGCCTATTATCATTTTGAATCAGTTTAAACTAAGTGCCTTGCATGTTGGTATTGCTGAGGCAACCTTTGGGATTGGCATGATGCTAGGCAGCCTTGTTATTATCAATCAGATAAATAAGATTTTCTGTAAGGCTCATACTGCTTTTATTGCTGCATTGACTATGGCGCTCTGTATTGCTGGTATATCTCATGCCGACTCTTTTACTGAATTATGTTGTTACATGTTGATCTGTGGAATAGGATTAGTAATTTACAATATAAATACCACCTCCATTCGTTGCCTTGCAACACCAGAAAACTATCGTAATTCAATGGAGTCTAAATTTACTGCTATTTGTATGGCATCCATTCCTCTGGGTATGCTGACAGCCACTTATATTATTGAGAGTTATGATATTAAAATATTATTACTCGGATTTTCTTTCTTCATGGCATTAATCTCATTATTGATTCTCTCTTCACCGAAATATATTGAGATATCAAAAATGTCAGAAAGCCAATTAAATGGATACTATGAAAAAATCTATCCTGAGGCATTTTATACTAAAAAATAAATTATTAAATTGGCCTGCAATATTATTGCAGGCCACCTCTGATTTACACCCCGTTAGGAAAAATTAACGTCTGCCCCGGAGATTCACGATTTAGATGAATAAAATTCAGATGCTTCTCATAATGGTCGAGAATATCACTAATAATCTGTTCTTTTGTATACCCCATCAAATCATTACCCTGCGTTCCTTCTATTAAGAAAGTTTCCAGCCGGAAATAATAAGATTTGCCTAATCTTGCACGGTAAGTAAACCCTGGAACAGAATAACGCTGAGGCCAAATCTGATAGATAAAATTCTGTTCATCTCCCAGATCGACAATCAACTCAATTGGAGTAAGGCGTTTATCTTCTTCTGACGGCAGCATATTAAACTGCACACTTGCACCACGTAACTCCAGCTCTTTTGCAACTTCCTGCATCGCAGGACGACACACCATATCCAGCATACGCTGAGTACTTTTCGTACCCGGAAAATGCATCATACGGCTCAGGCGCTGTTTCCAGTTCAGCGATCCATTATCATGCACCAATGTCGGAGATGTATTCTGCAATGCGCTGGCTTTGCGAAAATCCTCAACCCGTAACGACTTATACACCCCCGCCATGATAAAAAAGATCACAAAACTAAAAGGCAGTCCCATAATTACCGTCATATTCTGTAACGCTGAGATGCCGTCAGTCATCAAAATACCCAGCGTCAGTACACCAATCGCCACAGACCAGAATATCCTCAGCCAGTTCGGTGCATCGTTATTAATGTCACTGAGATTAGAAGTGAAATTGCCTAGAACCAGTGAGCCAGAATCTGCCGAAGTAACATAAAACAACAGCCCTGTAATTGTGGCAACTGAAGCACTGAACGTGAAAGCCGGATAAAGTGCCAGCAGGTTATAAAACCCCCGCTCAGGATGGACTAACACCGTTTCCGCTAATTCGTGGTTGCCGTGAAGAATTTCGTATAACGCGCTATTGCCAAAAACAGACAGCCAAATCAGGGTAAACACAAATGGAATGATCAGTGTGCCCATCACAAACTGGCGGATCGTTCGGCCTCGGGAAATACGGGCAAGAAATAATCCGACAAACGGTGACCAGGCAACCCACCACGCCCAGAAGAACAACGTCCAGCTATTCATCCACTCCGTCGGGCGCTCAAACGCGAAGCTATTGAGAGTCATGCCCATAAACCGGCTGATGTAATCACCCACATTCTGTACCAGCCCATTAAGCAAAAACTCTGTATCTCCTACAAACAGAATAAACAGCACTAATCCTAACGCCAGCAGTACATTCAGCTCAGACAGAAACCGAATACCTTTGTTGACACCAGAGGTTACAGACACTGTTGCCACGATAACCGACAGCAATATCAGCCCGCCCTGAACACCCAACCCCTGCGGCAGTCCAAACAACACTTTTAGTCCGTAGTTTAACTGTACAACCCCGATCCCAAGTGTTGTCGCGATGCCGAAAATCGTCCCTATCACTGCGGCAATATCCACAGTATGACCAATCGGCCCTTTAATACGGTTCCCGAAAATAGGGTAAAGCGCCGAGCGGATAGTTAATGGCAGATTGTAACGATAGCTGAAATAGCCCAGTGCAATCCCCATCAAAGCATACATAGACCAGCCCGTCAGGCCATAGTGAAACAGTGTCCACACCATCGCCTGACGAGCTGCTTCAATTGTTTCCCCTTCACCCGTTGGCGGACGCATATATTGAGTAATCGGCTCAGCCACGGAGAAAAACATCAAATCAATGCCTATGCCAGCCGCAAACAACATTGCCGCCCAACTGAGCAAACTGAACTCAGGTTTGGATTGTTCCGGACCCAGCTTAATAGCGCCAAAGCGGGAAGCTGCCACAAAAATGACAAAGACAATGTAAAGCGTGGCTGCCAGCAAGTAGTACCAACCAAATGTTTTCGAAACCCAGTTAAGGGTGTTTTTTATCCAGATGCTTGTTGCATCCGTAAAGAAGAGCGTGAAAAGCGAAAAGAGAATAATTAATGCGGCTGAGGTAAAAAAAACGACAGAGTTTAGTGAATCCTTCTGAGTATTTTTTGGACTGTCTCCGGTATTCATAGGCAGTTCCTGAAGTAAGTGAAAAAGAAAAAACAAAAAAGAGTAATATCCATAACATGTTGAATAAAATAATAAAAATTAAAACATCTTCTATAACCTCAACTAATTTTTGTAAAAATATTGTAATAAAACATATTTAATTTTGATTGAACATTCAATCAAAAAAAAGTTTAATAGCCATCGAATCATTGATTGCTGAGCGTAAAGTCATGCCCAAAGTTGGAATACAGTCAATAAGAAAACAGCAACTTATTGATGCTACATTAGCTGTCATCAATGAAGTTGGAATGCAGGAAGCAAGTATTGCGCAAATAGCCAAAAAAGCGGGCGTTTCTAACGGTATCATCAGCCATTACTTCAAAGATAAGAATAAGTTGCTTGAAGCGGCCATGCGGCACTTATTGCATCAACTCCAGATGGCGGTGGCTCGACGATTAAGGCTGCTCGACAACGCAACCCCTCTTCACAGGCTAAAAGCCATCATTGAAGGAAATTTTGACACCAGTCAGATTAATAGTGCAGCCATGAAAACCTGGCTGGCTTTTTGGGCAAGCAGTATGCATCAACCCAGCTTATACCGCTTACAGCAAGTCAACGAACGTCGGCTATATTCCAATATCTGTGTCGAATTCAGCAGGGCTTTGCCCAGAAGAGAAGCACAGCTTGCAGCACAGGGGCTGGCAGCTCTGATTGACGGCATCTGGCTGAGAAGTGCCTTAAGTAGCAAACCTTTTGACGTAGAAAGTGCATTCACTATTACTTTCGATTACATCGAACAGAAACTCAGATGACCACTCTTCCTGAATTCTGACCTAAGGAGAACCCATGACCCGTTTTGGTTTACAGAAACTTTATATTCACGGTGCTTATGTTGACAGTACCCATCCTGATAAAAATATTTTTGATGCTGTCAATCCGGCTAATGGTGAAATCATTGCACAGTTACAATCTGCAACTGAACAAGATGTTCAACTGGCAGTGGAAAGTGCACAAAAAGGGCAGAAAATCTGGGCAGCTATGACGGCGACAGAACGTTCCCGCATCCTGCTTAAAGCCGTTGATATTCTGCGTGAACGCAATAATGAACTGGCTGAACTGGAAACTCTGGATACCGGTAAACCCCTCTCCGAAACCCAGCAGGTTGACATCGTTACCGGTGCCGATGTTCTGGAATATTATGCAGGTCTGATCCCGGCACTCGAAGGCCAGCAAATGCCATTGCGTGAATCCTCTTTTGTCTATACACGGCGAGAACCGCTGGGTATCGTCGCAGGCATTGGGGCGTGGAACTACCCAATCCAGATTGCTCTGTGGAAATCAGCTCCCGCACTGGCAGCGGGTAATGCCATGATTTTCAAACCCAGTGAAGTGACATCCCTCACCGCCCTGAAACTTGCTGAAATTTATACCGAAGCGGGTCTGCCTGATGGTGTATTTAACGTACTGACAGGCATGGGACATGAAGCAGGCCATTATCTGGCTGTCCATCCGAAAATTGCCAAAATGTCTTTTACCGGCGGAATCACCACCGGTAAAAAAGTGATGGCTAATGCATCCGGTTCAACACTGAAAGAAGTCACGATGGAACTGGGTGGAAAATCTCCGCTGATTATTTTTGATGATGCTAATCTGGATCGGGCTGCCGATATTGCCATGATGGCAAACTATTTCAGCTCTGGTCAGGTCTGTACCAACGGCACACGCGTTTTTGTCCCGAAAACACTGCTTCCTGATTTTGAAAATAAAATAATGGAGCGCGTTAAACGGATCCGCATTGGTTCACCTCTCGATCTGAATACCAATTTCGGCCCTCTGGTGAGTTTCCCCCATATGGAATCAGTTCTGCGCTATATAGAAAGCGGTAAAAATGCGGGTGCACGATTGCTGTATGGCGGTAAACGCCTTATGGACGGTGAGCTGGCGAAAGGGGCATTTGTTGCACCAACCGTCTTCACAGACTGCACAGATGACATGCTTATTGCACAGGAAGAAATTTTCGGCCCGGTGATGTCTATTCTGACCTATAAAACGGAAGATGAAGTCATTGCCCGTGCGAACAATACGGATTACGGCCTTGCCGCCGGAGTGGTGACAAACGATCTCTCCCGCGCCCATCGCGTAATCCACCAGCTCGAAGCAGGGATCTGCTGGATCAACACTTGGGGGGAATCACCGGCTTTGATGCCTGTCGGCGGCTATAAACATTCCGGTGTCGGTCGTGAAAACGGATTGGTCACACTGCAACATTACACACAGACTAAATCTGTACAGGTTGAGCTGGGTAATTTTGAATCACTATTTTAAACAATGACTGAAACAGAGGAGATAACAATGGTATTTGACTACATTATTATCGGTGCTGGTTCAGCGGGTAATGTGCTTGCAACTCGTTTAACGGAAGATCCGAATATCACTGTCCTGCTGCTGGAAGCTGGCGGGCCTGATTATCGATTTGATTTTCGCACTCAAATGCCAGCGGCGCTGGCATATCCCTTGCAGGGAACCCGTTATAACTGGGCGTATGAAACCGATCCTGAACCCTATATGAATAACCGTCGTATGGAATGTGGACGAGGCAAAGGGTTAGGAGGCTCATCACTGATCAACGGCATGTGTTATATCCGTGGTAATGCGCTGGATTTTGATCACTGGGCAAAACAGCCGGGTCTGGAAGACTGGTCATACCTTGATTGCCTGCCTTATTTCCGCAAGGCTGAATCACGGGATATCGGTCAGAACGATTATCATGGCGGAGATGGCCCCGTCAGCGTGACAACGCCAAAAGCCGGTAATAATGAACTTTTCCATGCAATGGTGGAAGCGGGTATTCAGGCGGGTTATCCGGCTACGGATGATCTGAATGGTTACCAGCAGGAAGGCTTCGGTCCAATGGATCGGACTGTTACGCCCAAAGGCCGTCGTTCCAGCACTGCCCGTGGTTATCTGGATCAGGCCAGACAGAGGGCTAACCTGACCATCATTACCCATGCCTTAACGGATACAATCACATTTGAAGGTAAAACCGCGGTTGGCGTTACTTTTTATCAGGGTAATAATTCCACACTAACGCAGGCCACAGCACAAAAAGAAGTGTTACTTTGTGCCGGAGCAATAGCTTCCCCCCAGATTTTACAGCGTTCAGGGGTTGGCCCTGAGGAAGTTCTGCAAGAATTGTCGATTCCTGCGGTGCATATCCTGCCGGGAGTCGGGCAAAATCTTCAGGATCACCTTGAGATGTATCTGCAATACGAATGCCTCAAACCTGTTTCGCTCTATCCTTCCCTCAAATGGTACAACCAGCCCATGATTGGTGCAGAGTGGTTATTTAAGGGGACGGGAGTGGGTGCCAGCAATCAGTTTGAAGCCGGTGGTTTTATCCGTACCAGTGAAAAATTTGACTGGCCCAATATTCAGTTTCATTTCCTGCCGGTCGCCATCAATTACAATGGCAGCAACGCAGTCAACGAGCATGGTTTTCAGGCTCATGTTGGTTCGATGCGTTCCCCGAGCCGCGGTCACGTGAAAATAAAATCACGTGACCCACGCCAGCACCCGAGTATTCTGTTTAACTACATGTCTACCGAACAGGACTGGCAAGAATTCCGCGATGCTATCCGTATCACGAGAGAAATTATGGCACAACCTGCTCTCGCGCCCTATTGTGGCCGGGAGATAAGCCCCGGAGCGGATATCCAGACAGATGATCAACTGGATGCTTTTATTCGTGAACGTGCTGAAACCGCTTTTCACCCATCCTGTAGCTGCAAAATGGGGCTTGATGAGATGGCGGTGGTTGATGGTCAGGGTCGTGTACATGGCGTTGAGAATTTACGGGTCATTGACGCTTCTATTATGCCGGAAATCATTACCGGTAATCTGAACGCTACAACGATTATGATGGCAGAGAAAATTGCGGATAACATTCGGGGAAATGCACCTCTGCCCCGCAGTCAGGCAAAATACTATGTCGCCAATGGCGCTCCCGTCCGAAAATCAGGGCTAAGCAGTTCGTCTACAAATTAATACTTATACTCTATGGATTTCGAGTTGCATCGCGGCGGCGAGGGAACACATCCCCGGGAGCATAGAAAACTATGTGACTGGGGGGTGTGAGCGTAGCCAACAAAGAGGCAGCTTGAAAGACGACGGGTATATTGAAAAGTCGATTATTAATACGGGAAATAACGTAGTTATTTATTAGCTACTTTTCCCGTATTACATATGCTGGTTACAACAAATCTAATTCCATAAAAATATGCTCTGCTCCGTCTTCCATATAAATTTCACCTTTGGTTTGATAACCCAGGCTTTCATAAAATGGCTGAGCATGACATTGTGAGGATAAACCAATCGTCGCCACCCCATTTTGGCGGGCATAATTCTCAACAAATTCCATCACCAGACGACCGATTCCTTGACCCCGATAGGCTTTCAAAACAGCAACACGCCCCACTTTGAGCATATCGTTGTGCTGTGGAACAGCTCTTAAGACGGCAATAGGGTTTTCAGCATCAAATACCACGACATGCAGGGCAATATCATCATATTCATCAATATCAATTTCATCAGCAAATCCTTGCTCATCCGTAAAAACATACTTGCGGACATTGAAAGCATGCTGAATTAATTCAGGGTCTTGTCTTCCTAAACTGTGTTTTATTTTCATTGTTATATCCTAAAAATAATGACGTACAGAAGAATGGAATAGTAAAAATAGTGACAAGAATGTAAAAAAACAAGGGCACTCTTTACCAGAGCGCCCTTCTGATCTCAACTAACAAACTATATTCAACGTATATTCAACTGATTTCTAGAAGAACCTCAAAAGAGGAAAGGTATTAGCCTTCTTCTTTCTTACCATCATCACCTTTAAGTTTATTAATTAAATCATCCGTTTTTTTATCGGCCTCGGATTTTATTTCTTTCGATTTCGATTTTGCATCATCTGTAAGCTGATTAATTTTATCCGTAGCCTGCTGCTGTATTTCCCCTGTTTTATTTTTCAGCTGATCCGCTGCGTCATTGACAGATTTAGTGATGTCATTCTTTAAATCTTCCGTTTTGGATGGCAGTTGGCTTATGGTTTTCTCAGTCGAACTCCCCGTACTACTCTGGACTTCCTTCGAATTATCTACCGCTTTCTGGTCTTCATGATTAGCATTGTCTTGCATTCCCTGTGGCTTTTCCTTTGTATCCAAGCTGTTCTGCTCTGAATCCGTCTTCATTTGCGTTGCACTATCTTCAACTGGTTTGGTTGAATCTTCCGCTTTTTTGGCTGCATCATCACAGCCCGCAATGAATGCCACAATTCCAACCAGAAACAGAGCACTAAGAATCTTCTTCATTGACTAACCCCTTGCACTTACGGAAATAACCTTGCAAATGGGTGTCCTGGCTTTCTATGCCATAACATCCATAAGCTCTTTGTCGTAAACCTTGCTGATAAAAATAATTCTCATTTTTATCTGCCCGATTTGCTCTCTTAGGTGACTTATAGCAATGCAATATTTCATACAGACATATTTCGGGAAATTTATGGCAAATAATAGTCAAAATTTAGGAAAACGCCCAATCGCAACTTTTATCCGAAAAATTTTAAACGGAACATTTTCTGGCACTCTGGTGCTGGGAACAGCATTTTCCAGCTCAGTTTCAGCTGCTGAAAATCCTTCTGACCAAAAGCCAGAAAAGAAAAATGAGGTGATGCAGCTATCCACGCTTTCTGTTGTGGGAAGTACCCGCAACAGTACCAGTGCGGGTAGCTCAGCACTCAAAAAGGAAGATATTGACCGTACTCAGGCGGATAATATTGCTGAGCTGCTCGGACAGCTGCCCGGCGTTTCGATGTCCGGTTCAGTACGCCCCGGAGGACAAACATTAAATATTTGGGGAATGGGGGAGCAAGAAGATGTCAAAGTGACACTGGATGATGCCCCAAAAGGGTTTGAGAAATATCGTCAGGGATCTATCTTCATTGAGCCGGAATTAATCAAACGCATTGATGTTGATAAAGGGCCGCACAATATATTGAACGGCAATGGTGGATTTGGTGGCTCAATTAAAGTTGTGACTAAAGATGCCAATGACTTATTGCGCCCTGATGAAGATTGGGGTGGTTTTATTAAGCAAAGCTTCCATACCAATGACAGACAATGGATCAATAGTGCTGCTTTATATGGCAGAGATCCCAATGGCTACGCAGATGGCTTGCTGTATTTCAGCAAACGTGATGGTCATAATATTAAACGCCCCGATGGGACACGTTTTGAGTTTTCTCAAAACAATCAAACTTCCTATTTATTGAAAACCAATTTCTACCCTAATGATTCAAATACTATTAGTTTATCAGCTATGCGCACTGAGTCGGATGGCTGGAAACCGTGGGCTGCGAAGCGGGATAAAATGAATGTTCCGTCAGAATGGGAAGTAGAAAAATATGGCTGGGATGGTGCATGGCAAAGAAAACTGGTCTTTCGTGATCAGACAGATCAAAATTATAGCGTCAAATGGAATATTGCACCGGAAGAAAACCTTTGGCTGAATCTGACGCTAACTAACACCTATTCGAAGACTAAACAAAATGATCGCCGTCCGGCAGATGTCTCCGGTAATTATGCCTCTTCTATGGGACAGAAAAGCTGGGTTGATTACACAGATATTCTCTCTGATATCAACAATAAAAGCATATTCTCAACCGGAAATATTGAACATGAACTCATGATTGGAGCCAAATGGCATAAAAATCAACGCAACGTGCTAATGTTCAATAAAAGCAAAAGTAAAAATATACAAGAAAATGCTGAATATAATTACGGCTATTATCAGCCGTACTATATGCCAGCAGGTACTCAGCATACCTACAGCCTGTATATGCAGGACTCTCTGAAACTGGGTAGTGTTACAGTTACACCAGGAGTGCGTTATGACCATGTGAAAAATACCGGAGAAGAAAATAAGGCTCCCCGTTTTAATAATAAATCTCCCGAAGCCAACCATGACTACAGCAGTGTCACTTATACTGGCTGGACACCTCATCTGGGCTTAATGTGGAAAACCAGTCAGAATCTCTCACTGTTTGCAGATATCAGCCACACATGGAGAGCGCCACTGGTAGATGAACAATATGAAGTTCAATCAAATGATTCCAGCGTCCCTGGCTCCAGCCGCAACCTAGATACTGAAAAAATGACCGGAATAAGACTTGGGGCCATATTTGATTACGATAATCTGATGTTTGAGAATGACAGCTTACAAATCCGTACTACGCTATTCCGTAATCGGGGAAAAGATGAAATTTTCAAAAGACGTGGAATTTATTGTGAAGAACACGGCAAAAATGGTTTACGTGATACATGTGGAAAGCCATTAGCTAATCATCGCAATCTACCCGGTTATACCATTGAAGGATTGGAAATAGAAACGTTCTACAACAGCAAATTCCTGTTTGGTAAACTATCTTACTCCACTATGCGTGGACAGCGCGATACTTCACCCCGCGACCCATGGATAGGACATAAAACCTGGTGGGATCAAATACCTCCAACTTCATTACGCTCTACGCTCGGGTTTAAAATACCACTCTTACAAATGAAGATGGGCTGGAAAGGCGACTTCATCCGCAAACAAGACCGTTCACCTGCAGATGGCGATCCAAAAGCGAAAGAGTGGTCACTGGAAAAAACCGCAGGTTATGCCCTACACGGCTTATTTGCCAGCTGGCAGCCACATTTCATACAAGGTTTTGAAGCTCGCATTACTGTCGATAACCTGTTCAATCGTGATTACCGCTCGTACTTAGGGGAAGCGGGGGCAGGTATTGGCCGCAACTATAAACTCAGCATTTCACAGCAGTTCTAACTAGTATTAAACCCTCATGCAATATACCCTCTTAATTTTTAAGAGGGTTATTAATACAATCTGCTATTGACTTCTATTAATAAATAAAAATAATAATCATTATCAAATTTATTCATTCAGGCAATATCACATGGCTGTGCAAAAAAGCACATTCGGACACAATGAAATAGCCCATCAGCTTTATAACGAATATCACGAATGGCTGCTGAGCTGGATCAAACAGAACTGTGCCAGTCTCAACCATGCGGAAGATCTCACCCATGATGTTTTTATCAAATTGATGCAATATCCGGATATCGCTGAGATCCGTTATCCCAAAGCTTTTTTAATTATCATCGCTCGCAGAACCATCGCTAATTATTACCGCCGGAAAAAGCTCGAAGAGAATTATTTGGACTATATCAGTACAGTGCCGAAAAACACGTCCTATCCAACAGAACATCAGCTTGTGCTGCTGGAGCAGTTAGAAAAGATAGATAGCACTCTTGATAAGCTACCGATAAAAGTCAGGCAGGCATTTCTGCTGACTCAGCTGCAAGGGATGCGCTATAAAGAAGTAGCAGAAGATCTTGGGATCTCCATGAGTTCGGTAAAAAGTTACTTACAACAGGCGCATAAAAGGTGTCACTCTCTTAATACACCATAAATATAAAGCCCGCTGCTTTTTCTGGCAGCGGGCTATTTTTAACGACTTCAGATCCCATTTCTCAATTGATTTGAAAAACGAAAATACATCAAAGAATGCGGTTTTTCTCTAACTGAGCAAGGCGAGCAGCTTCTCTTGCTTCGCGCTTTTTACGGGCATCACAGGGTTCAGGGCAATCACAAACTTTCTCAACACCAATGCTTCCCAAACCGCCGCAACTTCCCTGAATGCTTTTGCGTTTAACAATATAACCTAACGCCATTCCCGCAAAGGCCAGCAGGAAAAAGATAAAGGCTGCGATAAAGACTTCCATAACCTTCCCTCTTATTTCTTCTGTTGTAAATCGTCTTTCTGTTGTAAATAGTGCTTAAAGGCCGGGCTATAACGTTCTTCAAAACCATCTTTAGTTTTGACAATCATAAAGACCGGAATGTTCAGCTTCTCAGCCATTTCCATACCCTTTTCCGGCCCCAGAACATCTATCCCGGTAGAAAAACCATCGGCACTCATACAGCTCGGAGCAATAACCGTGATTGAAACCAGATTGTGTGCGATGGGTCGGCCTGTTTTAGGGTTAATCGTGTGAGAATAACGCACACCATTCTGTTCAAAGTAGTTACGATAATCACCCGATGTTGCTACAGCCATATTACCCGGCGCAATAATTTCCTGAGCACTTTGCGTCATTCCGCTATCGGAGGGTTTTTCAATCGCAATTCGCCAAGGTGTCCCTTTTCCATTATTGCCTGCAGTGCGGACTTCACCACCAATATCAACCATGTAATTACCGATATTCTGAGAAGCCAGATATTCTGCGACGACATCAACGCCATAGCCTTTGGCAATGGAAGAAAGATCAACATACAACTCAGGAATGGATTTAATCAGGCTATTACCTTCAACAGATAGATTATCGATGCCAATCCATGCGCGGCGTGTTGCCAGCTCGTCCTCTGTTGGTGTCTTCGTTACGCGCCCTTCCGGCCCGAAACCCCACAAATTCACTAATGGCCCGACAGTGACATCCAGCGCACCATCCGTCAGCTTATTAATACGGATGGCTTCTTTAACAACCTTAGCAGTAGCTGCGGATACCGGAAAAGGCGTATTCACTTCACGGCTTTGATTAAAACGACTCAATTCAGAATTTGGTCGGTAAGTGGACATCTGGTCGTTTACTTCCTCCAGTAAACGATCAATCTCTTTTTGCATATTTTCCGGAGTGGGAACTGATGAATCAGCAACATATTTGACGGAGTAATAAGTCCCCATCGTTTGCCCACTCAGATTCTGCTGTTCAGGGCCACCACATGCTGACAACAGCATAGCCGCCAGTAGCATTACACCCCAGTTGATAATTTTTTTATTCAACATAACTTACTCTTTCTGAATCGTCAGCGCCCACAAAATGTGGGCGCTTATCGTTAAATCAAAGTGTTATATACCCGCACAATTTACTACCGTTGTGGGGATATATATCATGGCCTGATTCAAATCATCAGCCACCGAAATCATCCAACAGGATGTTTTCATCTTCTACACCAAGATCTTTCAGCATCTTAATGACTGCTGCGTTCATCACCGGAGGCCCACACATATAGAACTCACAATCTTCCGGTGCCGGATGGTCTTTCAGATAGTTTTCATACAGGACATTGTGAATAAAGCCTGTGTAACCATCCCAGTTATCTTCCGGCAGCGCATCAGACAATGCCACATGCCATGTGAAGTTTTCATTCTCTGCCGCCAGCTGATCAAAATCTTCGGTATAGAACATTTCGCGCTTAGAACGAGCACCGTACCAGAAAGTAATCTTACGCTTGGAGCTCAGTCTTCTCAGCTGATCAAAGATATGCGAACGCATTGGTGCCATACCTGCACCACCACCGATAAAGACCATCTCTGCATCAGTATCTTTCGCAAAGAATTCACCGAATGGGCCGGAAATAGTAACTTTATCACCCGCTTTCAGTGACCAGATATAGGAAGACATGATACCCGGTGTCACGTCAGGATTTCTTGGCGGCGGTGTTGCAATACGCACGTTCAGCATAATTACGCCGTGTTCTTCCGGATAGTTCGCCATAGAATAGGCACGAACAGTTGGTTCAGTCACTTCAGAAACATAGCGGAACAGGTTAAATTTATCCCAGTCCTCACGGTATTCATCCGGTACATCAAAATCAGAATAACGGGCAACATGTGGCGGACATTCAATCTGAATGTAACCACCCGCGCGGAATGGTACAACTTCCCCATCAGGAATTTTCAGTTTTAATTCCTTAATGAAAGTTGCTTTATTATCGTTAGAGATAACTTCACATTCCCACTTTTTAACGCCGAATATTTCTTCCGGCAATTCAATTTTCAGGTCCTGCTTAACATTAACCTGACATGCCAGACGGCAGCCTTCTTTCGCTTCGCGCTTGTTAATGTGAGACAGTTCGGTAGGCAGGATGTCACCGCCACCGTCCTTGATTTTTACACGGCACTGACCACAAGAACCGCCGCCACCACAAGCAGAGGAAACAAAAATCCCCTGATTAGCCAGCATACCCAATAACTTGTCACCGGCAGGAGCAGTAAAACTTTTATCCTCATCGCCGTTGACTTCAACTTTAATATCCCCGGTGTTCACCAGCTTCGATTTTGCGAACAAAATCATTGCTGTCAGTGCCAACACAATCAGGGTAAACATTACTACGCCTAGAATGATTATATCCATGAATTCTTCCCGCCTTTAGAGCTGCACGCCGGAGAAGGACATAAAGCCCAATGCCATCAGCCCGGTGGTAATAAAGGTGATCCCCAGTCCTTTCAAACCTGCCGGAACATCCGCATATTTCATTTTTTCACGGATTGCGGCCATCAGAACAATTGCCAGCATCCAGCCCATACCTGAACCGAAACCATATACGATGGATTCGCTGAAGTTATAGTCGCGCTGGGCCATGAAAGAAACACCACCAAAAATCGCACAGTTTACCGTAATCAACGGCAGGAAAATCCCCAATGCGTTGTACAGGGCGGGAACGTAGCGGTCAAGGATCATTTCCAGTATCTGTACCAGTGCGGCAATCACACCGATAAAGGTAATGAAGTTCAGGAAGCTCAGATCAACGCCATCAATCAGGGCACCATCACGGAGTACCAGATTGTAAACAAGGTTGTTGGCAGGAACCGAAATTCCCAGAACAACCGTTACGGCAACGCCCAAACCAAAAGCGGTTTTTACGTTTTTGGATACCGCCAGAAAAGTACACATACCGAGAAAGAAGGATAACGCCATATTCTCGATAAAGACGGCACGGACAAACAAACTAATATAATGTTCCATGTTGCCTGTTACTCCTTATCAACCTGCTCAGGCTTCAGAGTCCGCAGACCCCAAATCAGCATACCAATGATGAAGAATGCACTTGGTGCCAGCAGGAACAAGCCATTAGGCTGATACCAACCGCCATTCTTGATGGATTCCATCACTGTAATGCCCAACAGTTTTCCTGAGCCAAACAGCTCGCGCAAAAAACCCACCAGCAACAGAATAACACCGTAGCCCAAGCCGTTACCGATACCATCCATAAAGCTTTCCACCGGTGGTGCTTTCATAGCATAGGCTTCTGCGCGGCCCATTACGATACAGTTAGTGATGATAAGGCCAACAAACACGGATAACTGTTTTGAGATTTCATAGGCATACGCCTGTAAAATCTGGTCTACCACAATAACCAGCGATGCGATAATCGCCATCTGTACGATTATTCGCACGCTGCCAGGAATGTAGTTACGAATCAATGAAATAAAGAAGTTAGAGAATGCTGTGACCAGTGTTACAGCAATCGTCATTACCAGAGCAGTTTCCAGTTTGGTTGTTACAGCCAATGCTGAACATACCCCCAGAACCTGCAATGCTATCGGGTTATTATCAAACAACGGCCCAAGCAGGACGCGTTTTATCTCTTTGCTATCAGCCATCTTTCAGGGCTCCCTCGCGTACTTTTTTCAGGAACGGACCAAAACCGTTATCACCCAACCAGAAATCAAACATATGCTGAACACCGTTGGAAGTCAGAGTCGCTCCGGATAAACCATCAACACCGTAAGGATTATCACCGGCTCCACCACGAACGATCTTAATCGCCGGAGCACCTTCCGGGTTATACAGTTTTTTACCAACCCATTGCTTACGCCATTGTGGGTTATCAACTTCACCACCCAGACCCGGCGTTTCGCCGTGAGAATAGTAAGTAATGCCGCGAGATGTTACGCCATCCACATCAATAGAAATAAACGCATACATCATTGACCACAAACCTGAACCGTAGATTGGCAATACCAGCTCAGTTGTTTTTCCGTGATCATCTTTTACCAGATAGATTTCTGCCATATCAGCGCGACGACGGATTTTTGCCAAATCCTGTTTCGATGATAAAGCGATACTGGTTTCATCACTGCGCAGAGCATTATTCAGGTCAAACTTACCATCACTTTTTTCAAGTGCTGCCGTTTTCAAATTAAGCAATTCAGGTTGAATACGACTGTCATACACTTCTTTAATTTCTGCTGTTGTCATGTCTGGCTTGAGCAAACCGGCAACATCCAGAATATTGCGCTGCTTATCCAGCAGTTTCTGTTCCTGCTGCTGCGCTTTCAAACCTACGGCTGAACCAGCAACGACAATCGAACATACAAGGCACAGCACAAAAACAACGAGAAACGTTCTGCCGATGCTGTCATTATTTTTTGGTTTATCATTAGCCACGGGCTTTTCTCCGCTTAATATTGGCCTGCACGACCAGATAATCGAACAGTGGCGCGAACAGGTTAGCGAACAGAATCGCCAACATCATCCCTTCTGGGTAAGCTGGGTTCACAACCCGGATCAGAATACACATGACCCCGATCAGAATACCGTATGCCCACTTACCTTTATCCGTAAATGCAGCAGATACCGGGTCTGTAGCCATAAAGATCATGCCAAATGCGAAACCGCCCAGAACCATGTGCCAGTACCAAGGCATAGCAAACATCGGGTTAGTATCTGAACCAATTGCATTGAACAGATAGGACATGGCAATCATACCGGCCATGACACCAGCAACGATGCGCCATGAAGCGATACGGGAAAACAGAATAATGGCACCACCGATGAAAATCATCAGAGTGGAAACTTCACCCACTGAACCCGGGATGTTACCAAGGAAAGCATCCATCCATGTTACAGGCTGTCCTGAAATGGTGTTCATCAGAGCGTGCTGGCCTGCATTCGCCCACTGAGACAGCGGAGTCGCACCAGAAAAGCCGTCAGCCGCAGTCCAGACCAGATCACCTGAGATTTGCGCAGGATAAGCAAAGAACAGGAAAGCACGGCCTGCCAGCGCTGGGTTAAGGAAGTTACGCCCGGTTCCACCAAAGATTTCTTTTGCGACAACAATACCAAACGTAATACCCAGTGCCGCCTGCCATAATGGCAGCGTTGGCGGAACAATCAGTGCGAACAGAATCGAGCTGACAAAAAAGCCTTCGTTGATTTCATGTTTACGGATAATGGAAAATAAAACTTCCCAAAAACCCCCAACAACAAAAACAACCGCATAAATTGGCAGGAAATAGGTTGCGCCCAACAGCATTTTGCTGCCCCACCCTGCATCCGGTGTCAGTGATGCACCAAGATACTGAGCCAGCATATAATGCCAGTCTGAAGACAGAACCTGCTGTAATGCCTCTCCGCTGTATAGATGGGTCAGGGCTGGTATCGCCTGATTCCCGACGTTATACATTCCCCAGAACATCGCCGGAAAAACAGACATCCATACCAGAATCATCATACGCTTGAGATCGATGGCATCACGGACGTGAGTTTTCCCTTTTGTCACCGTGCCCGGCGTGTAAAAGACGGTGCTCACTGCCTCATAGAGAGGATAATATTTTTCCAGCTTGCCACCGGCCTCAAAGTGATGTTCTACTTTTTCAAAATAATTTTTCAGGCCCATGAATTACCCTTCCTGCTCAATCTTAGTCAGCACTTCACGCAGTACCGGACCATACTCATATTTACCCGGGCAAACATAAGTACACAGTGCCAAATCTTCTTCATCTAACTCCAGACAACCCAGAGCCTGAGAACCATCAGTGTCCCCAGCCAGCAGATCACGAAGCAAGTGAGTAGCCATGATATCCAGTGGCATTACTCGCTCGTAGTTGCCGATTGGCACCATGGAGCGATCTCCGCCATTTGTGGAAGTTGAGAAAGCAAACCGCTTCTTTTTCAGGAAATGACCGATGGTGGTGCGGGTAATGGAGAATTTATTCGTACCGGGGGCTATCCAGCCAAATAATTCTTTCTCACGGCCTTCAGACAGAACAGATACCAGAGTATGGAAACGGCCCAGATAATGATGAGCTTCATCTGATTTAGCGCCACACAGTACTGAACCGGAAATAATACGGTTTTCACCCTCTTTCAGCTGCCCGTGAGTCACTTCCAGCAAGTCAGCACCCAGACGGGAACGAACCAGACGCGGTGTTTTAACCTGCGGCCCCGCCAGAGAAATGACGCGATCAGTATACAATTCACCGGTTGTGAATAGCTTACCGATAGCAATAACATCCTGATATCCAAGATGCCATACTGCTTTCTGAGCACTGACCGGTTCAATGAAATGAATATGTGTTCCAACCAATCCAGCGGGATGCGGCCCGGCAAACTGGCTGTAAGTAATTTGAGGATTGTTCCCCGATGCCGGAATTTTCCCCGCGCCGTGGCAAACGTGGATTTTTCCTTCTGTCAGTTTTGACAGAACATTCAGACCATCAACAAAAGCCTCTTCTTGTGTTGCAATAACAACGGACGGATCAGCCGCCAGTGGCTGAGTATCAATTGCCGTAACAAAGATTGCCTTTGGTGTGGAGCCTGGAGCAGGAGAACGACTGAAAGGACGTGTACGTAATGCCGTCCACATTCCTGATGAAAGCAGGTTTTTTTCTACCTGTTCACGGGTCAGCCCTGCAAGTTCTGTACGCTCATAACGATCAAACGTTATTTGTTCGTCACCATTAACCTCAATCACAACAGATTGCAGTACACGGCGCTCTCCACGTCCAATGGTTACAACTTTCCCACTTGCGGGACTGGTAAATACTACCCCTGGATTCTTTTTATCTTCAAAAAGAATTTGCCCTTTTTTAACATGCTCACCTTCCTTAACCAGCATAGAAGGACGCATTCCAACATATTCTTCGCCTAATAAGGCGACATGGCGAATTGTCGGACCATCTTCTATAACTTGGGCAGGCGCTCCTGCTATCGGGAGGTCGAGTCCTTTTTTAATTTTAATCATAAGATTTGCACAAGTTTATCAGTTAAATCATATGCTACAGCTCACCCAGTGGTATTTCCGCGGGGTGAGGCAGCGACTTCAGTAATAAAAAACAGCTTGAGCGGCATATATCTCAAGTTATTCATGCCGATAATCGTTACAATATTCTCTTAAGTTTCGCCGGCAACGATTCTAACATTTCCCCCAAACGCTGTCTGACTAATCGAGTGATTTAGCTCAAGCAAATAAGAATAATTTCTCTGCTGAACCGTTAACTACTCGATAAAGCCGAGCACAATCATCACTTTTCCCTACTACGGAGGGCTTTTTAACCAGACTGTCTTTTTATGGGTACAAAATATCGTTGTTATATTTACTCAGCATATTGCCACGACATGATAACCTCAATCGCAGGATGTCATTAAGTTATTACCTTCTTAGGTGGTTATATTATGAAAAAAAGTATTCTTTATTTTTCGCTGAGCTGGTTTCTCGTTAGTGTACCAGCATTTACTCAGGCTCAGGGCTTATTATCAGGCAGTAAACAATTAAGTGAAAAATCACCATTAAAACAGCTCGGCTCTGATGTCTTCATTCAAATATTCAAAGAAGAAAAAATACTTGAACTCTACACCAAAAACAGCACAGGCCATTATCAATTAATCCGGCAATATCCTATCTGTAATTACTCCGGAGGGCTTGGCCCTAAGACCCTGAAAGGGGACTTAAAAAGCCCGGAAGGTTTTTACCACGTCAGCCTTAAACAGTTAAAACCCAACAGCAGCTACTACCGAGCCATTAATATAGGCTTTCCCAATCAATTCGATAAATACCGGGGGTATTCCGGCAAGAATTTAATGATTCATGGTGCATGTAAATCTATTGGCTGCTATGCCATGACCAATCTTTATATGGATGAAATATACCGATATGCAGAAAGTGCGCTTCATCGTGGGCAACGAGAAATTAAAATTGACATTTACCCCTTCAGGATGACGTCATCAAATATGAAACGCCATCACAATAACGTCAATTACCCATTTTGGAAACAGTTGCAGCCTGCTTATGAATATTTCGTTCAACATAGCACACCTGCAACTGTTAAAGTCATCAGAGGACAATATGTTTTAAATCAGGTAGCTCAACCAGATAGCCAAACTCCGTCAGACTATGCGTTCACCAAGGTGAAATAATGCATAACTTCCCGGTTCAATTTTATGCCACTCTTCGTTATGCGTTAAAGGTAAAGTTGCAATCACGGATACCACATCATCAGGCTGCGTATGTTCCTGAAAATCAATTTCAATATCCTGATCAAGCAATTTTGCTTTACCGAAAGGAGAACGGCGGGTAATCCAGTGCAATTGTGTCGAGCAATAAGCCAGCATAAATCGCCCGTCAGATAGCAGCATATTGAACACACCTTTTTCCCGAAGTTCATCTGCCAGTGATGCGATGAAACGGAATACCGCTGGCCAGTTGGAAGGCCGTTTAGGATATTTCACCGATAACTGATGCAGTATCCAGCAAAATGCCCATTCACTGTCAGTTTCACCAACCGGACGATAATTTCCCGTTTTCAGGTTACGATGCCCTTTCAATTGACCATTATGGGCATAAGTCCAGTACCTTCCCCATAATTCACGGGTAAACGGATGAGTATTCACAAGGGATACATTGCCACGGTTAGCCTGACGAATATGGGCAATAATAGCCTCTGATTTAATCGGATAGCCCTGAATAAAACGGGCAACAGGAGAATGATAACAGGGCTGGTGATCTTTGAAGGTTCGATACCCAAGACCTTCATAGAAAGTAATTCCCCAGCCGTCCCTGTGAGGGCCTGTATTCCCGCCTCGCTGGATAAGACCACTCAAACTGAAAATGATATCCGTTGGCACATTGGCACTCATGCCAAGTAATTCACACATTGCCTACCTCTAACCTGAACCTGATACCTGTTAACGCTGATTTCTGTTAACACTGGTTTCTATTAATACGCTGCAATCAGGCTTTTACCATCTCTTTTTCAATTAACTGAATCAAAATATGGATTACTTTGATATGAATTTCCTGAATACGATCCGCGTAACCGAAATGAGGCACACGAATTTCAACATCCGCTGTTCCGGCCATTTTGCCGCCATCTTTACCGGTCAGGGTGATCACCTTCATCCCTTTCGCACGGGCAGCTTCAATTGCCTTAATAATATTACCGGAATTACCTGAGGTTGAGATTCCGAGCAGAACATCACCTTGTTGGCCAACAGCTTCGATATAGCGGGAAAACACATAATCATAGCCAAAATCATTACTCACGCAGGACAGGTGGCTGGGATCAGAAATAGCGATACCAGGGTATCCCGGACGGTTTTCACGATAACGGCCTGTCAACTCTTCCGCAAAATGCATGGCATCACAATGTGAACCACCATTGCCGCAAGAAAGTACTTTTCCTCCCGCCTTGAATGAATCTGCCAACAAAACCGCCGCTTTTTGAATAGCATCAATATTGGCATTATCGTTGAGAAAGTTGGTCAGTGTCTCTACGGCTTCAGATAATTCACTGCGGATCAGATCTTGATACATGGGGCTCATACTCCTGAAAGGAAAGGTCTTCGGGATTAATAACAACAGCTATTCAGTGTAACGGATTCCCCCTCCTGAAAGAAGATTTCATTACACCCTGACGAAACTATCACAGCAAAAACAGCAATCACTTTGTGAGCTAGATTGTAATTAAGATGTAAATATATTGATAAAAGCCTTTTCCTCATCTAAAAAAGAAGAACATCACAACAGGTCAGACCTCTGACAACTCAACCTGAGATTTACAGGAGTTTTACTATGACCGTCCTCAGTATCATCTTATTTTTAGCCTTAATTGGCGGGCTTTGTTACCGCAAAGTCAGCCTGACTGTTAGCAGCCTGCTGCTTATTGCCTATACATTCATTATGGGTGTTACCGGCTTATGGAGCTACTGGCTACTACTACCACTCGCTATTATCCTGTTCCCTCTTGTTTTCACCCCGACCCGAATCTCTTTATTCTCCGCTCCCGGCCTGAAAGCATTCCGTAAAGTTATGCCAAGCATGTCCAGAACAGAGAAAGAAGCTATTGATGCAGGTACAACATGGTGGGAAGGTGATTTGTTCCGTGGCAATCCTGACTGGAAAAAATTGCACAATTACCCTAAACCACAACTCACTGCTGAAGAACAGGCATTCATTGATGGCCCTGTGGAAGAAGCCTGCCGTATGGCAAATGATTTCCAAATCAGCCATGAATTAGCTGACTTGCCTCCGGAGCTGTGGGCTTACCTGAAAGAGCATCGCTTCTTTGCGATGATCATCAAGAAAGAATATGGCGGTCTGGAATTCTCAGCTTACGCCCAATCACAAGTGCTGCAAAAACTGTCTGGTGTCTCCGGTATTCTGGCGATCACTGTCGGCGTACCTAACTCGTTAGGCCCGGGTGAATTATTGCAGCACTATGGTACCGATGAGCAGAAAAAACATTACCTGCCCGGTCTTGCCCGTGGTGAAGAAATTCCCTGTTTTGCTCTGACCAGCCCGGAAGCCGGTTCTGATGCAGGTGCAATTCCGGATACTGGTGTCGTCTGTATGGGCGAATGGCAGGGAGAACAAGTTCTTGGTATGCGCCTGAACTGGAATAAACGCTACATCACTCTTGCACCTATCGCGACTGTACTGGGGCTGGCATTCAAATTGTATGATCCGGACCATTTACTGGGTGAGACTGAATCTCTGGGCATTACCTGTGCTCTTATCCCAACCAATACCCCGGGTGTTGAAATCGGTCATCGCCACTTCCCACTGAATATTCCATTCCAGAACGGGCCAACCCGTGGTCAGGATATTTTCGTTCCTATCGATTACATTATTGGTGGGCCGAAAATGGCTGGGCAAGGCTGGCGTATGCTGGTTGAATGTCTGTCAGTTGGCCGTGGTATCACTCTGCCGTCCAACGCAACTGGCGGACTGAAAAGTATCGCTATGGCTATCGGTGCTTACTCCTACATTCGCCGTCAGTTCAAATTGCCTATCGGTAAAATGGAAGGTATTGAAGAACCACTGGCCCGAATTGCCGGTAACTCTTATCTGATGGATGCAGCAGCAACGATGATCACAAGCGGCATTATGATGGGTGAAAAACCTGCCGTTCTGTCGGCTATCGTGAAATATCATTGTACCCACAGAGGCCAGCGTGCAGTCATTGATGCAATGGATATCGCTGGTGGTAAAGGTATCTGCCTTGGCCCATCTAACTTTTTGGCCCGTTCTTATCAGGGCGCACCTATCGCCATCACTGTAGAAGGTGCGAATATCCTGACCCGTAGCATGATTATCTTTGGTCAGGGCGCCATTCGCTGCCATCCTTATGTACTGGCTGAAATAGCTGCGGCTGAGAAAAATGATGTCAAAGCATTTGATAAAGCGCTGTTTGGTCACCTCGGGCATGTTGCCAGCAATACCCTGCGTAGCCTCTGGTTAGGTATTACTAATGGCAGAACGAGTAGCACACCTGTTAATGATGGGACCCGCCGTTACTATCAGCTCATCAATCGCCTGAGTGCCAACCTTGCCCTGATGTCTGATGTTTCCATGGGCGTATTGGGTGGCAGCCTGAAACGTCGTGAACGTATCTCAGCCCGTCTGGGTGATATTCTGAGCCAAATCTTCCTGGCAAGTGCCACTTTAAAACGCTATGAAGATGAAGGACGCCAGAAAGAAGACTTACCATTGGTACAATGGGCGGTAGAAGATGCTCTGTATCAGGCGGAACTGGCTCTGCATGATTTACTGCGTAACTTCCCTAACCGTCTGGTGGCTGGTTTAATGCGAGGAATTGTCTTCCCTCTGGGTCGTTCACGCACCGCTCCAGCGGATAAACTGGATCACAAACTGGCTCAGATATTACAGACTCCTTCTGCAACCCGTGATCGGATTGGTCGTGGTCAGTATCTGACACCAAGCGAGCATAATCCTCATGGATTACTGGAAGAAGCCCTGCATGACGTTATTGCCGCAGAGCCTATTCATGCCCGCCTGAGCCGTGAAGCAGGCAAAAATCTGGGCTTTACACGTCTGGATCAGTTAGCTGAAAAAGCATTATCTGATAATAAGAT
Source organism: Xenorhabdus sp. KK7.4 (assembly GCF_963876465.1). NCBI lineage: Bacteria > Pseudomonadati > Pseudomonadota > Gammaproteobacteria > Enterobacterales > Morganellaceae > Xenorhabdus > Xenorhabdus sp. KK7.4. The sequence continues at coordinate 91,667 of NZ_CAWNQF010000002.1, read as the reverse complement.
CACCAAAGAAGAAGCGGATATTCTGAAACGAGCGGAAGCCAGCAGACTGCGTTCAATCAATGTTGATGAATTTGAAACAGACGCACTCTCTGTACCTAATGCAACAAAAAAAGCGAATAAGCAAATCAAAGCGGCTTAATGCTGATACAAGTGATAAGTAAATAGTAAACAAAGCGGGGCACATCACAGCCCCGTTTTTTTACACTTCTTCCAGTGATAACAATTCCTGTATTGTCTGTCGACGACGAATTAAACGAGGCTGTCCCTCAACAAGCAATATTTCCGGAATCAAAGGGCGGCTATTATAGTTTGAAGACATCGATGCACCATAAGCACCGGTATCATGAAAAATCAGATAATCACCAACAGAAATATCAGGCAGCATACGCGGGATGACCTCCCCTCCTTCCAGCTGGGTAAAAACATCGCCCGATTCACATAATGGCCCTGCCACTAAGGTTTCTCTCAAGTCAGAACCACTGCTGTATTTCCCAATATCACTATGCTTTCCGTCACGATTATCAGGCAAAACAGAAATATGGTGATAGCTGCCATACATCGCTGGGCGCATCAAATCATTAAAACCGGCATCCGCCAGCACATAATGACGGTTTCCCATTGACTTTACCGCTCTCACTTCTGCCATCAAAACCCCGGCTTCAGCAACCAGAAAACGACCGGGCTCAATCTCCAGCTTAATATGATGTCCCAAGTGCTGCTCTATACGCTGGCGGGCTTCATGCCATAAATTGTAATAATGGCAAGTATCCACGGCTTCCTCGCCGTTTTTATAGGGAATGGATAACCCTCCGCCTGCTGAAATTGCCTGAATATCTACTCCACACGATACAACCTGTTCCACCATCGCATTACAAACATTAGCCAGATGCTGGTAGTCAACACCGGAACCAATATGCATATGCAAACCAACCAGATGCAGGTTGTATTGATGAATTTTCTCAAGAGCTAAAGGCAAATCCTGAAACCAGATCCCATGTTTGCTATTTTCACCACCCGTATTGGTCTTCTGGCTATGACCATGCCCGAATCCGGGGTTAATTCTCAGCCAAACCGGATGTGCTGGCTGACGCTGACCAATCTGTTCCAGCATATCAATGGAACCAGCATTGACAGGAATATCTAGCTCAATGACACGATCCAGTGTCTCTTCATCAATAAGATCGGCGGTGAATACAATCTCAGATTTATCACGTCCGGGCTGAAACCCGGCATGAAGAGCACGTTCAATTTCGCCCAGTGATACCGAATCCACTTTAATACCCTGTTCTCTCATCAAGCGTAGGATATGGGTATTAGAACAGGCTTTCTGTGCAAAACGGATAACATCAAACTGCTTTAGCTTCCCAATTTGTCTGCTAATAATATCGCTGTCATAAACCCATAATGGCGTTCCGTAAACCTCGGGCAAAGCAAGAAGGTTTTCTGGCGTAAAATTATTGCCTGAATTATCAGTACCTGAATTAACAGTCATAGTGGGTATTGTCATTGGAGCGTTCTCACAAAATCAGCAGATACTTCATTATTGCCAGCAAAAAGGCGGGAAGAAAAATATCTATTTTGCTAAAGGCTATTCATTTCTGATATTGTTTTGCTTTATTTTTAAACACGTCGTTGTATGGTACACACTAACAGACTATTTTCTTTGTGAAACAGTCTCGAAGTGAAGTCTAAAGGAGAGCACTATGCACACCTGCTCATGGCGACATATAGAGATTTTTCATGCCGTAATGACCACAAGGAACCTGACTGATGCTGCGGTTTTGCTGAAAACTTCACAACCAACAGTAAGCCGTGAACTGGCGCGTCTAGAACAGTTGTTGAAATTTAAATTGTTTGATCGGATAAAAGGGCGTTTATTCCCGACCGCGCAAGGGCTGAGGTTATTTGAAGAAGTCCAGCGATCCTATTATGGGCTGGAAAGGATTCTCAATGCAGCGGACAGTATTCGCCAATTTGAGTATGCGCAACTATCTATCGCCTGTTTACCGGTATTCTCACAATCTTTATTACCCTCAGTCTGCCGCAGATTCATTCAATCCTATCCTGATGCACAACTGACCATCATTCCACAGGAGTCTCCACTACTGGAAGAGTGGCTTTCGGCACAACGCCACGATATCGGTTTAACCGAACATATGCAGACACCTGCCGGAACTGAACGTGAAACTTTACTGACATTGAATGAAGTCTGCGTTCTGCCGGAGAGCCATCCACTTGCACAAAAACCACAACTGACACCAGAAGATTTTCATGATCAGCCCTTTATCAGTCTTTCTATTACTGACAGCTACAGAAAGCTTATCGATGCGATATTTAACGAACATCAGGTTTCACGCAGGATGATTATGGAGACCCACAGTGCATCATCAGTATGTGCTATGGTTAGTGAAGGTATCGGAGTATCGATTGTCAATCCTCTGACCGCTCTCGATTATCTGAATAAAAAAGCACAGCATAAAAACACGGGGTTCTGTATACGGCCGTTCAGTATAGAAATTCCTTTTATCGTTAGCTTAATTAAGCCGCTCCATCGCCCATCTTCCGAGCCGGTTGAAATATTTATTAGCCATTTAAAACAACAGGCTAAGCTATTTCCTCAAAAATTAGCATCAGCTTTTCAACGTTAATTGCTGCCAGTGAGAGGATGAATCAAACCACTCCACCAGAAAATCCAATAAGGCCCGTAAGGTAGCGGGCATATTTTGACGGCTGACATAAATACCGTAGATCCCCATCGTCTGAGGCTGATAATCAGGTAATAACTCAATTAATTGCCCTGATTTTAAATAGGGTGAGACGGAATAATAAGGCTGCATAGAAATACCTGCTCCTTGTAAAGCCGCTTCCATCAGAACCGTTGATTCATTAGCACTTAACGTACCGCTGACAGGAACCGAATACTGTTCATCCTGTTGTTCAAATAACCATAAATTTTTGTCAAAAAGGTTATAAGTCAGGCAATTATATATCGCCAAATCATCGGGTTTCTGGGGAAGCCTTTTTCCGGCTAAATAAGAAGGAGCGGCACAAATAACAGAACGGCAAGTCGATAGCGGACGGGCGATTAAATTCAGTCCCAGATTATTAGTAATACGAATGGCCAAATCAATACGCTCTTCAACCAACTTAGTCGCTTTATTACTGATTTCCAGACTAACCCCAATTTGCGGATACTTGCGCATAAATTCGGGGATAGCCACAGACAGTGCACTCATTCCCAGTGCCTGACAACAGCTTACTCTCAACTGCCCTTTCAGAGTTTTAGCTTCTGTCGATTGTTGAACCGGCATTGCTTCCGCCAGTTCTATCAGCTTGAGGCTTCGCTGATAAGCCTGTTCTCCCGCTGATGTCAGGCTGATTTGGCGAGTTGTACGATGTAAAAGACGAATTTCTGACCATCGTTCCATTTCAGACAAATAACGTGACACCATTGCCCGTGACATATCAAGCCGTTCTGCTGCCGCACTCAAACTACCCTGTTCAACAATTGTGACAAAAACCTGTGCTGCTGTGATCCTGTCCATCTATTTTTCTGTATCCCCACGCTGATTCGATTGATTTATGCAACAAACAGTTGCCAATTATGGGATTTTTCAATCGGAGTATGCAATCTATTATAGGCGCCATTCAAGCAGATAAGCATTTAGGAATTCGATGATGGCTAACAAGACTACAGTACATAAAACAATATTAAATACAGCTCTGGTCACAGCACTCTCATTAGGAATGGGGGCATTCGCTCAGGCCGCTGAACTTAAAATGGATATTTACAATCCGGGTGAAGAAAGCATTTTTCCTGTCTCTTCTGAAGTTATCAGTGGTGAACATGAAGTTGTACTGATTGATGCACAGTTCAGAAAAAGCGATGCTCAGGAATTGGTCAAAATGATCCAGAAGACGGGGAAAAAACTGACGACGATCTACATCAGCCAATCTGATCCAGATTATTACTTTGGCCTTGATGTGATCACTGAAGCCTTCCCTGAAGCCAAAGTGATCGCTTCACCAGAAACGATTAAAGCTATCAATGAAACCAAAGATGGCAAGCTGGCATACTGGGGTGGCGTTCTGCAAGATCAGGCTCCGAAAAAAATTATTGTCCCTGAGCCATTGAAAGGAAATACTTTCACTGTAGACGGTGAAAAATTGATTGTTGAAGGTTTGAATGGCCCGGCAGCAGATCGTACTTTCGTATGGGTTCCTAAATTAAAAGCTGTTGTTGGTGGTGTTACTGTATCTGAAAATATTCATGTATGGATTGCGGACACTCAGACTAAATCATCTCGTCAGAACTGGATGCAAACATTAGACCAAATTAAAAACCTGCAACCTGAAACTGTGGTGCCAGGTCATTATATCGGTCATACAGCCATGACACTCGAGTCAGTGAATTTTACTCAAAATTACCTGGCTACACTGGAGAAAGAATTACCAAAAGCAAAAGATTCCACAGCATTAATCTCAGTTATGAAAAAACATTATCCAAACCTTGCGGAAGAATCCAGCCTTGAATTAAGTGCAAAAGTTCTGAAAGGCGAAATGACGTGGCCTCAATAAATTAAAATTATCATGGGTGTTACGAATAGTAGCACCCGTATTTTATTCAAATAGTTATTCCCCCAAAAAAACACCATAACAAAAAATAAAATTATCATTTCCAAAATCCCGTTAATACTTTATATTTAAACACAAACAAAACTTATAATAAAAATATAAAAAACAAACCCACCAATTAAACACAAACAATTCCTAAATTAAGTGACATTTGTCATTATTTTATTTTTATAACTCATAATAAACTGAAGTTGTGACCAATGAGCCATACTGCAATAAATCAACTTGAATAAAAAACCCATTTTATTTAGATTTGGTTTCAACGGAGAGATAAGCAAGCCAACCTAAGATAATTAGATGCTTCTAACGTCTAGGTTATGTAAGGTAGGCAGCTTAAGGCCAACTAGATGCTTCCAACGTCTAGCGCAAGCAGGATGAACAGCCTAAACCAGCTAGATGCTTCCAACGTCTAGCGTATACAGGAGCTACCCAGCCTACTAGATGCTTTTAACATCTATTGTATGCAGAAAGTAGCCCAATACATTAGATGCTTTTAACATCTACCATGTAATTAATGTGTACTATAGGCTCTAATCCTGCTCTCTCCCATATTTTCAATTCTCACATTCATTTCCCAATTAATACTAACCAAGTTCAATAGATTGCCCAGTAGAAAGATTCTTCGCATTTGATAACCATAATCTTCCCCATCTACCACTACAGTGACAAGCATAAATATGCTGTATATTTTCTTTTTTAATATATCGTCTGATACGCAATAGCTTCAAGGGAGAAGCATAACGTAAATGTAAACCGCCAATAATGGCATAGACTTTATCGATACCCGTTATAGATTTACAAAATTCAACCATATCGATAACACCACGATGCCCACAGCCAATAAAAATAATTAATCCGTGTTGGGATTTATAAATTAAAGCACCTTCATCTTTGACAAAATCAGGAGAATAATTCTCACCTGCAATCACACCATAACTTTTACTTTCTTCTTTTTTAATCTCACCTGAATAAATAAAGCTATCATTAATGTGAGTTTCATCTTTTGAAAAAAAAGTGTCGAAATTGGAATAATTAACCTGTCTGGATAATTTTTTAAATTTCATAGCATTATTTTTCGTTATTAACCAACCATAATATCTTTCATTTTTCACCTCCGGATGACAAATAACTTTAGCGTTCGTAGAAAAAAAAGGTAGACCTCCACAGTGGTCAAAATGACCATGAGAAACAATAACTGTAGAAACCTTCGATAAATCTATATTTAATTTCTTTGCGTTATCGATAAAACTGCCATCTGGACCAGTATCAAAAAGAATTGTATTTTCCTGATTCTGAATTAATAAGCTTAACCCCTGCTTATTGATTAAGCTTCCTTTGTAGGGTGCAAAAACCTGATTTTCTAATAATGCTGTTATTTTTAGTGTCATAGTACACTCTTTTAAGCTTTGATATTTCTATAGTTTTCTGACTATATCCAATATGCTGAGTTATCTAAACTTGAGCAAGCTCGATAATATTAATCCCAGATAGATAAAAAAACATCAAAAGTATGGCAGAAAAACAAAGATAAGGCCCAAAAGCAATAAACCCTGGATAACTTTTCCTTTTCAGCCAGATAATCGCAAACCCTAACAGTCCGGAGATTGAAGACAGAAGCATCAACACAGGGATCATCTCTATACCAATCCATGCTCCTATTGCAGCAGCCAGCTTTAAATCACCATAGCCAACCCCCTCTTTCTTAAAAATACACCGACATAACCAATATAATATCCACAAAAATAAATACCCTGATATGGCGCCATATATCGCACTCTTAATCGGAATTAAATTATCACCGCTATTAAACACCAATCCGAACCATAATAAAGGCTGAGTGAAAACATCTGGTAACTGATAAGTCTTTATATCAATAATGGCTAAGAAAACTAAAGTAATGCAAAAAAACGAAATTATTATATCATTCAGATTAACTGGATTATTGAACCACTGATTTTTTCCATCCATGAAAATACTCAATACAGCTTCCATAAATAACATCCCTGTAATGATATCCCTTATTTATTTCCTGACGTTAATCAGAACACGGTGAATATTAAATTTTCCCACAGGTCATTAGCAATGAAAAATCTATTAAAACTGCCATTATGAAATAAATATGCGAGCCAGCTCGCAAGGTCTTTTTGTCTGATAGACAACTTGATTAGGCTACCAGCGCTCCTTTATCATGGCAGCATATGCCATACCGGGGTTATCCGGAGAAAAAAGGAAAGAAAAATATGCGAATTCCCCGCATCTATCACCCTGCCCCTCTCACTGTAGGAACTGAAATTAGCCTTAGTGATGATGCCGCCAACCATGTTGGCCGTGTACTTAGAATGAGTAACGGTCAACGGTTGCAGCTCTTTGATGGAAGCAATCAGGTTTTTAATGCAGAAATTACAGAAGCCAGTAAAAAGACGGTCAAAGTATATATCCATACAGGGGAGTTGGCTGATCACGAATCACCATTAGATCTGCATCTGGGGCAAGTTATGTCCCGCGGTGAAAAAATGGAATTCACCATCCAAAAATCGGTGGAGCTGGGTGTTAACACTATCACGCCACTACTTTCTGAACGCTGTGGTGTAAAACTGGATGCGGAAAGGCTGGAAAAAAAACTGCAACAGTGGAAAAAAATAGCAATTTCTGCCTGTGAACAATGCGGACGTAATCAGATCCCTGAGATCCGACCGGTTATGTCACTCGAAGCGTGGTGTGCAGAAACCGATAACAGCCTAAAATTAAATCTGCACCCTCGTGCCAGCCAAAGTATCAATACTCTACCGTTGCCAGTGGAAAAGGTACGCCTGCTGATTGGCCCGGAAGGGGGATTATCCGCCGAAGAAATAGAAATGACGGCAAATCACCAGTTTACTGATATCCTGTTAGGTCCTCGTGTCCTGCGGACAGAAACTACGGCACTCACTGCAATTACAGCACTACAAGTTCGTTTTGGTGATCTGGGTTAAGGAGAAAGAATGATCAAGCTCGGTATAGTGATGGATCCAATTTCATCCATCAATATTAAGAAAGACACTAGTTTTGCCATGCTGCTGGAAGCACAGAAACGTGGATGGGAAGTCCATTACATGGAGATGAATGATCTCTATCTGCATCAGGGGGAAGGCCGTGCGCGCACCCGTTTGCTGACTGTGGAAGAAAACCCTCAGCAGTGGTATCAGTTTGGTCATGAACAGGATATTGCCCTTGATACACTGAATGTTATCCTGATGCGCAAAGACCCACCTTTTGATACTGAGTTCATCTACGCCACTTATATTCTGGAACGGGCTGAGGTTAAAGGAAGCCTGATCGTCAACAAGCCACAGAGCCTGCGTGACTGTAATGAAAAACTGTTTACTGCATGGTTCCCTGAACTGACACCGGATACGCTGGTAACACGCAACGCCAGTACACTGCGTGAATTCCATCAAAAACATGGTGATGTTATTTTTAAACCACTAGATGGCATGGGTGGCGCTTCTATTTTCCGTCTGAAACAGGATGACCCTAATGTCGGTGTGATTATTGAAACACTGACAAATCATGGCAGCCGTTTCTGTATGGCACAAAACTTCCTGCCCGCTATTAAGGATGGAGATAAGCGAGTTCTTGTTGTGGATGGTGAACCTGTCCCTTATTGTCTCGCCCGTATTCCGGCACAAGGTGAGACACGAGGAAACCTCGCAGCAGGCGGACGCGGTGAAGCCCGACCTCTGTCAGAAAGTGACTGGGCAATAGCGCGCGCTGTCGCACCTGTACTGAAAGAAAAAGGATTAATTTTTGTCGGGCTTGATATCATTGGAGATCGTCTGACAGAAATCAACGTTACTAGCCCAACGTGTGCACGTGAAATAGAAGCGGCTTTCCCTGAGGTCTCTGTTACGGGTATGCTGATGAATGCAATTGAAAAACGATTGGGTAAACAAACGGTATAATAGGCTAAACTGGCGCCATTTCCTGGTAGCATTTGCCATTTATTATATAGGCTCACATGCTGTGTGAGCCACTTTATTCATTTATCGTAAAAATCATCATCAAAAAACATGAACTTACAGCACCATTTCCTTATTGCTATGCCTTCGCTCACTGATCCTTATTTCAACCGTTCCGTAGTTTATATCTGCGAACATGATCAAAACGGTGCGATGGGGTTAATTATCAATAAGCCAATAGCTCAGGTTTCTATTCAGGGGATCCTTGAGAAATTAGAAATCTCTGCCGAAGACAGAGACGATAACATCAATCTGAACAGCCCGGTTATGGCGGGTGGACCGTTATCTGAAGAACATGGTTTTATTTTACATACGCCACTGTCCGGATTTAGTTCCAGTATACGAATCTCTGATGAGACGATGGTAACGACCTCCAAAGATATGCTCGAAGCATTAGGCACTCCACGTCAGCCGAAAAATATTTTAATGACACTGGGGTATGCCGGCTGGGAAAAAGGTCAGCTGGAAAAAGAAGTTATGGAAAATAGCTGGCTGACTGTCAGTGCTGATCCCTCAATTATTTTCAATACCCCCGTTGCTGATCGCTGGCGTGAAGCTGCATCCTTATTGGGAATTAATATCCACAATCTCGCATTACAAGCAGGACATGCCTGATGAAAAACCGCACAGTGATCGCATTCGATTTCGGTACCCGCAGTATTGGTGCTGCTATAGGACAAGAAATAACCGGCACAGCCAGAGCACTAGATTCTTTCAAGGCCAAAGAGGGTTCTCCTAATTGGGATCTGATTGAGAAGCTCCTCAAAGAATGGCAGCCAGATTTAGTCATTGTTGGTCTGCCACTCAATATGGATGGCACCGAACAGCCAGTCACTGCACAGGCCAAAAAATTTGCTAATCGTATCCATGGCCGCTTTGGTGTTCAGGTTGAACTGCACGATGAACGATTAACAACGGTAGAAGCGCGCTCTCATCTATTTGCTTATGGCGGATATCGTGCTCTTGATAAAGGCAAAGTTGATTCCACTTCTGCTGTCGTCATTTTGGAAAGCTGGTTTGAGCAACATTGTTGATAATAAAAAGCTATTTATAATTAATAGATTATTATCGTAAACCAATAATACAGTGAAGTTATAATCATAGGAATTTGTTCCACTATTTTGCCAGCTATTCCGCCAGCAATCCTGATAATCTGCGTTGTTGGCGGCTCTGTTCGTAGGTTTGCATTCCGCAAGCGGCTCCGGTTTGCATTAACGTTGCTATCTGATGGTTTTTCCCTTCCCTGATCAAATGGCTGACAGCCTGATTGACGACTAAAATTTCATAAATAGCCACTCTCCCTCCATCCTTAGCAGGAAGCAGTTGCTGGGCAATAACTGCTTTTAAACTGCCTGCCAGCTGAGCACATATCCATCCTTTCTCATCTGCGGGAAATACATCCACCAGCCGATCTATGGCCTGAATTGCTCCACGGGTATGTAGTGTTGATAAAACCAAATGACCCGTTTCAGCGGCAGTCAGCGCCAACCGGATCGTTTCTTTATCACGCAACTCACCCAACAGAATGACATCAGGATCCTGTCTTAGTGCCCCTTTCAGCGCAGTCTGATAATCCGGCACATTTTCCCCGATTTGCCTTTGCTGTATCAGACAATTCCTGCTTAGGTGAACAAACTCTATCGGGTCTTCCAGTGTAATGATATGTTTTCTGACATGATTATTAAGAGTGTTAATCATCGCTGATAATGTTGTTGATTTACCGCTTCCGGTTGCACCTGTTACTAATATCAACCCATTTTCTGCCAGTCCCTTTTCCTCCGGTAAAACAAGGCGCTGAATAATATCTGGTGCATATAGCTGTTCCAGAGTCGGGCACTTGTCAGAAATTAACCGTAATACCAATGAAAGGTGCTCCTGCTGATAGAATAAATTCCCTCTGAGTCTTCTTTTATTCGGCATTTCTACGACAAAATCAACATGCCCTGTGCTCCTCAATTGCCGCTGTTGTTCTTCAGATAATATTCCGTTGCTCCATGTATTAATGAAGTCATTATCAATCTCTGCCAAATGTGTCTGAGGATATAACACATCGTTGATGCGCAAAATTGGTACTTTCCCGACACAAAGATGCAGATCAGAGGCATTATGCTTTACACTAAGGGCCACTAACTTTTCCATATTCATTTTTTAATCTCCTGAGTTTCTTATGCACAATATCGAACAAAATCTTCACGATGTCAGGAACAACATCGCCCTTGCAGCTCAGAAATGCGGGCGCTCTCCAGAAGAAATTACGTTACTTGCAGTCAGTAAAACCAAACCTGCGGAAGCCATCGCAAAAGCGATAACCACAGGCCAGAGGGAATTTGGCGAGAATTACGTTCAGGAAGGGGTTGAAAAAATTCAACTGTTCGCTAACCACAACGATTTGGTGTGGCACTTTATCGGCCCTTTACAGTCTAATAAAAGTCGTTTGGTGGCTGAACATTTCGACTGGTGCCATACTATCGACCGGTTAAAAATCGCCCAGCGTTTAAGTGAGCAACGCCCTGAAAGCATGGCTCCGCTCAATATCCTCATTCAGATTAATATCAGTGGGGAAAACAGTAAGTCAGGTATTCTTCTGGAAGAACTTGAGGAACTGGCTGCAACAGTTGATTTACTACCTAATCTGGTATTACGTGGTCTGATGGCCATCCCTGCGCCAGAAGAAGATTATGAACGGCAAACCGCTATTTTTCGTCGGATGGAACAGGCTTTTATTAAATTAAAGGCACAATACCCACGGATAGATACACTTTCTATGGGGATGACTGATGATATGGAAGCCGCTATCGCCTGTGGCTCAACCTTAGTTCGCATAGGAACCGCCATTTTTGGTGCCCGCGAATATGGGTCTACAGCAAGTTAATTAACAGCTCAACATTAACTCATTAATATTCGAGACGATTTCTTCATGGAAAATAGAAAAATCACGTTTATCGGCGCGGGGAATATGGCTCATGCCATCATCGCGGGTCTGATCAACAAAGGCTATCCGGCCAAACAAATCACTGTCTGCTCGCCCAACACAATTCGTCGTGATGTTCTGGCAGAAAAATATGGCATCAACAGCCAGAGTGACAATATTCGCTATGCTCAGGAAGCTGATGTTATTGTTTTAGCGGTTAAGCCCCAAATGATGGAAGAAGTCTGTGGCTCCTTACGTGCACAAGTCAATTTCGAGCAAAAACTTGTGCTTTCTATTGCCGCCGGTATTCCTCTTTCCCGTTTTTACTCATTATTGCAGGAAAACCTTAATATTATCCGCATCATGCCAAATACGCCCTCGCTTATCGGGCAAGGGATCAGCGGCATGTTCGCACCTGAACAGGTCAATCAATCTGATCGCCAGTTTGCTGAAGTATTAATGAACAGTGTCGGCAAAGTCTGCTGGGTAAACGATGAAAAAGGCATCAATGATATTATTGCCGTTGCCGGGAGTGCTCCGGCTTATTTCTTCCTGTTTATGGAATCGATGCAACAGGAAGCAGAACGTCTGGGCTTCGACAGCCAAACAGCCAGAGAACTGGTTCTGCAAACGGCTATGGGTTCAGCTAAACTTGCTGAATCACAGGCAGAACTTCCTTTTGCTATCCTGCGTGAACAGGTAACATCTAAAGGTGGTACAACTGCCGAGGCATTACGCGTTTTTTATGAAAACCATCTGCCGGAAGTTGTATCCCAAGCTATGCAGGGAGCAATACGCCGGGCACAGGAAATGGAAAAATTATTTTAAACAACCAATATAATTTGATCAGGGCTGCTACATGCAATTCTTAAACTTTCTCTTTTTTACAGTTCTGGATTTATATACCGCAGTTTTACTGCTTCGAGTCTGGATGCAATGGGTACGTTGTGATTTTTACAATCCGTTCTCACAATTTATCGTCAAAATCACCCAACCCGTGGTACGCCCATTACGTAGGGTTCTTCCCGCTATTGGCCCTATTGATACAGCATCGGTTGTTTTTGCTTACATCCTCGTCATGCTCAAACTGATGCTGCCTTACTGGTTAGCAACAGGACAATTTCTTGTCCAGCTATTCCCTCTTGGAATAATTGAACTGCTGACTGCCGCAGGAAAACTGGTATTCTGGCTTGTGATTGCCCGCGCATTATTGAGCTGGATCAGTCAGGGACGTAACCCTGTGGATTACGTTCTGCTCCAATTAACAGAACCACTGATGGCTCCTATCCGTCGGATTCTCCCTTCTATGGGAGGATTAGATTTCTCAGCCATGATTGTGATTCTGATCCTGTATGCGCTAAATGCTCTCCGTGCTGATGTTTTAGCGTGGTTAATTCCGAGCTTAATTGGTTAATAAATAATAAGTTAATTGGATAGAAACAATGCAGAAAGTTGTTCTTGCCACAGGAAATGCTGGCAAAGTACGGGAGCTGGCTGATTTACTGGCTGACTTTGGTTTGGATATCGTCGCTCAGACTGAATTGGGTGTAGATTCCGCAGATGAAACCGGTTTAACCTTTATTGAAAATGCTATCATTAAAGCCCGTCATGCTGCGGCAGTCACCGGTTTACCTGCGATTGCTGACGATTCAGGGCTATCCGTCAATGCTCTCGGTGGTGCCCCCGGTATTTATTCGGCTCGTTATGCGGGAGCCGATGCCTCCGATCAGGAGAATCTGGAAAAACTACTGGAAGCCATGAGCGATGTTCCTGATGACCAACGTCAGGCACAATTCAATTGTGTTCTGGTTTATTTACGCCATGCAGAAGATCCGACCCCTCTGGTCTTCCACGGTCGCTGGTCTGGTTTCATTACCCGTGAACCAGCCGGTAATGGCGGTTTTGGTTATGATCCGGTTTTCTACGCACCGGAATTTGGCTGTACAGCAGCAGAATTAAGCCGTGAACAAAAAAGTGCTGTTTCACATCGTGGACAAGCCTTAAAAATGCTGTTGGAAGCCATGCGTAATGCTTAAATTACCACCATTAAGTCTTTATATTCATATTCCATGGTGTGTGCAAAAGTGCCCTTATTGTGATTTCAATTCACATGCATTAAAGGGGGATGTACCACATCAAGAATATGTCGAACATCTGCTGGCAGATTTACGTCATGATTTGCCAATGGTTGAGGGGCGGGAAATTTCCACTATCTTTATCGGTGGAGGTACGCCCAGTTTGCTCAGTGCGGAAGGAATGCAACGGTTGCTTGATGGTGTCAGGGAGCTACTGCCCCTCTCCCCGCAGGCAGAAATTACCATGGAAGCGAATCCGGGAACGGTTGAAGCTGACCGTTTCAGTGCCTATCAACAGGCTGGTATTAACCGGATTTCAATCGGCGTACAAAGCTTTGGCTCAGATAAGCTTATCCGCTTAGGGCGCATTCATGGCCCGGAAGAAGCGAAACGAGCTGCGCGGCTGGCGGATGGCCTTGGTCTGCGCAGTTTCAACCTTGATTTGATGCATGGCCTGCCTAACCAGACACTGGATGAAGCTCTGAACGATTTACGTCAGGCTATTGAACTCTCACCACCTCATTTGTCGTGGTATCAGCTGACGATTGAACCCAATACCAGTTTTGGCTCACGTCCGCCAGTCCTGCCAGATGATGATGCGCTATGGGACATTTTCTCTCAAGGGCATAAGTTATTGACAGAAGCTGGCTATCAACAGTACGAAACCTCAGCCTATGCCAAACAGGATTATCAATGTCAGCATAATCTGAACTACTGGCGGTTTGGTGATTATCTGGGAATTGGCTGCGGTGCCCACGGAAAAATATCGTTTGAAGACGGGCGTATTCTGCGCACAGTGAAAACCAAACATCCGCGCGGTTATATGCAAGGGCGTTATTTGGATAAGCAACATCAAGTGGATCACGATGATCGTCCATTTGAATTTTTCATGAACCGTTTTCGTTTGCTGGAAGCAATGCCACGAAAGGATTTCAGTGATTTTACCGGATTACCGGAAAGCACTATTCGGCAGCAAATCGACGCGGCGCTGGCAAAAGGTTATATCACTGAAAGTGATACACACTGGCAGATCACGAAACACGGAAAATTATTCCTGAATTCGTTATTAGAAATGTTTTTGTAGAACGTTTTTATGGTGCTATTTCTGTAAAAATGACTTCTGCAAAAATAAGGCTGCCCTTGAAACTCAAGGAGCAGCCTTATTTTATGAACACATTTAATCAGTATGATTACAAAGCATCAGCGATTGCATTCACCTGACGCGTCAGGCTCTCTACCCCGCCACCAGACAGATACCATAAATCAGGTTGCAGATAGACTATCTTGCCATTTTTATAAGCGTTGGTTGACTTCACCTGAACGGTTTCAAACTGAGCTTTTGTTAACTCCCCTGCTCCAATTGCTTTACTGCGATCAATAATAAAGATGACATCAGGATTTGCCTGAGCAATCATTTCCGCAGTGACAAGACGACTCTTATCGTTATCTGATTTCGGTGGTAATTCAGCGCGCTGCGCTTTCACCACATTGTAAACAACGGTTTGATTATTCGGGTATAACTCGCCAGCATTATGTAATAAAACCAGCACCTTGTTATTTGAAGATTTTGCTTTTTCCTGCGCAGTCGTTATCGTTTTTTCTAAATCAGCCTGCTGTGCTTTTACTGCATCTTGTTTATCGAACAGTTCACCTAATAGCTTCAGATTATTTTCAACAGATGGCAGGTAGTTTTTATTATCCGTGCTTAAATCCACTGTAGGTGCAATTTGGGATAGACGATCATAAAAATCATCCTGACGCCCGGTGATCACAATCAAATCCGGTTTTATTTCAGCCAGTTTTTCTAAATCCGGAGATTTCATCCCGCCGGCATCATTCATCTTTTCAGATACGTGACTACTCACATATTCAGGCAAACTTTCTTTCGGCAGTGCAATAACACGCTCAGATAGCCCTAATTTGGCCATTGAATCGTAAGTACCGAAGTCAAATAAAACCACTCGCTGAGGATTTTTCTTAACCTTAGTTTCTCCGGAATGATGTTTTACCGTGAGATAATCCCCGGACTGAGTGACGACTGAATTTGGCGTAAATGTTGTAGATTGCTGGCTGAATGCGGAATGACTAGTAACAGAAAATAATGAGGCTAAAATAATCGGCAGGATTTTTTTCATTAGGGCACCTGAAGTAATCATGTGTATAAAAAGTGATTTGCATTCTAGATGCCCAATGTAGGATGTCAATCAAATAAGAATCAATTTCATCATGATTCTTATTTGATATGAAATACTGTGATTTAGTTAATGGAATTCAAAAAGCTGGTGCGCAACTGTTCCAGTTTATTGGCTTTATCGCACACTTCTCCTTTAAAGCGTTTTAGCTCTTTTTCCTGCTTTTTCCATTCTGCCTCAAAGCCATTCTGCATACCTCCCAGCCCGCCGAGAAGAGACATTAACATCTGTTTGCCGTCACCATTTTGATTGCTTGTTTTACGGCTCATTTCGTTAATACTGTCCTGCAATATTCCACCCAAACTCTGCTGGATAAGATCCTTTCCTTCCGTTTCTATCTGTTTGATTGCCTTGTAATGGAAAAAAATACCATCAGGACGGGCTTCCAATACTTTATCAATTTGCTTATTCAGGCCAGATTCCAGCTGAGTCAAACGAACACGGATATTGCTATCTTTTCCCATCGTTTCAGTGACAACTTTATCCAACGCCTGACGGGCGTCAGTGAGATGGTTTAAAGCCTCTTTTTTCACCCATGGTAAATCCTGCCGGGTAAGTTGCTGAAACTGTTTTGCTTTGCTGCGTTGATCGGCATTCAGCGATAGTGCTTTACCATTACGAAAGACAGAACCATCTGGCATAATTTTCAGGCTCCTGTTTTCACCAATCATCTGAACTGAGTCGGCCGTGACAATAATGTCATCTTTGAGTGTCGTCCGGCACTCTGAGCCAGCCTGTGCCTGAACAGCAAATACCAGTGATGCCGCAACCACAATTTTTCGTAACATACCTTCTCCTGTTCTCCTCAGCGTTGCACTCCTCTATCTTTTATTCAGAGCTACTGCAATTAGCTGCTAATGTTTCAAGTTAAAAAATGGAACGTCCGATGCGGGCGGCTAATTTTTCCAATGCTGCACAACCAGCCAGAGAGTTACCCGCACGATCCAGTTCCGGAGACCATACTGTTACAGTAAACTCTCCCGGAACAACACAGACAATCCCTCCGCCAACGCCTGATTTCCCGGGCATTCCAATCCTGAAAGCAAATTCTCCTGAACCATCATACATGCCACACGTCAACATTAGCGCATTGATCTGGCGGGTTTGTCGGAGACTTAAAATTTGCTGACCGGAATCGATCATCCGCCCCTTATTCGCCAAGTAAATAAAGCATTGAGATAATTCAACACAATTCATTTTCAGAGCACAATACTGGAAATAAGTTTGCAGTACTGTAAGCACATCATTTTCAAAATTACCGAATGACTTCATCAGATAAGCAATGGCCGCATTACGGCTAGAATGTTCCATTTCTGAACGGGCAACAACTTCATCATAACCAATATCTTTTTGCCCTGTGAGACTACGTACAAACTCCAGCATCCTATGCTTAGGCGCACTCAGGCGTGATTGCAACATATCACAGATAACCAATGCTCCGGCATTAATAAAGGGATTACGGGGAATACCTTTTTCCAGTTCCAACTGCACCAATGAGTTAAATGGTTGCCCCGAAGGCTCTGTGCCTACTCGCTGCCAGATATCCTCTTCTTTATAGCGTGTCATTGCCAGTGTCAGGCTCAATACCTTAGAAACAGACTGAATGGAGAAACGTTTTTCCGCATCTCCCGCTTTAAAGACCTGACCATCTACCGTACAGATAGCCATTGCCAGATTATTTATCGGAACTTCCGCCAGAGCAGGAATGTAATCTGCTACTTTTCCTTGGCCAATCAAAGGGCGTACTTCATCTAAGATATCTGCCAATAACGCATTAGAGAACCTTACTTTCACCACTTTTTCTCCAGACAAAAAAGGGCTCTCAATGAGCCCCTACATAATTCTTAATTCAACAGCGAATCAATCCCACCACATATCAAATAATTCAGATGTGGCAACTTCTTCCATACCGCGATCTTTCAGCCATTTATCAATCAGCTGGCGGTGTTCTTCAGTGCATTTACCGATTTTCTGTAAACAGACAAGACCTTCCCACTGCAAATAACCACTGGCATCCAGTGCAAGGCCATTTGGCTCGATTAATTCCTCAATCAGAGCATCAACCGTGCTGTCTACGACTTCGACGGATGTATCAGCCGGAAAGTTCCACTTGACGGAAAAACCTAATTCCTGAAATTCATCAATACGCAATTTTTTACGCAGACGGCGACTACGGTTTTTAGCCATTATTTTACCCTCTCAAACATTAGATCCCATACGCCATGCCCCAAACGATGACCGCGCATCTCAAATTTTGTGACAGGACGTGAATCAGGACGTGGTACGTAATCATTGCTTTCTGAAATGTTGCGATACCCTTCAGCGTCGCTCATCACTTCCAACATATGCTCAGCATATGGCTGCCAGTCGGTTGCCATATGGAATACACCACCGATTTTCAGTTTATTTCTGATCATCTGAGCAAAAGCAGGCTGTACAATCCGACGCTTATTATGCCGCGCTTTATGCCATGGATCAGGGAAGAATAACTGAACCATTTCCAGCCCCTGTTCAGGGATCATATTTTCCAGTACTTCAATCGCATCGTGGCACATCACACGCAGATTGCTGATATTTTCATCTTCAGCGGAAGCCAGACATGCCCCCACTCCCGGAGCATGGACTTCAATTCCGAAAAAATTCTTCTCCGGATTCTGGCTTGCCATCGTGACCAGAGATGCCCCCATGCCAAAACCAATTTCCAGCACAACAGGTGCGTCACGGCCAAACAATTCTGCCATATCTTGCAGTGCAGGCTGATAATCCACACCCATATTTGGCCACACATTATCAAGTGCATGTTGCTGACGAGCCGTTAACCGCCCCTGCCGACGCACAAAACTGCGGACACGGCGCAAAGCCCTGCCATTTTCATCATATTCCGGTGAAATTACGTTATTTATCATGGTACTGTCTATTGATACTTTCTATCAGTTTTAAAGGCTTTTGCTCTGGCTTCCGGGACGTTATGTGCCGCAGGATTGCCTAAAGAGAGCGCAATTATGCAAAGATGGCTGAGTTTATCAAGTTCAGTGCCCATAAGCACAACTTTAATGTTAAATTGTGTGGTGCTTCGAAACAAAGTTCGGGTTTACACTGAGGTTACACTATGTTGCAATCCTGTTCACGAAACGATTATCAGATATAAAGACAATTATTCTAATGATGGAAGCCGAGCAATTTTCACAAGCGGTACTTGAGTGGTATCACCGTTATGGTCGTAAAACCCTGCCGTGGCAGCTGGAAAAAACATCCTATCACGTCTGGCTTTCAGAAGTGATGCTGCAACAGACTCAGGTTGCGACAGTTATACCTTATTTCCAGAAGTTTATTTCACGCTTTCCTGATGTCACCTCACTGGCGGCGGCTCCATTGGATGAAGTTCTTCATCTGTGGACTGGTCTGGGCTATTACGCACGCGCCCGTAATCTACACAAAGCCGCTCAGCAGGTAGTTGAATTACATCGAGGAAAATTCCCGACCACCTTTGATGAAGTAGTCGCATTACCCGGCGTAGGCCGCTCTACCGCAGGCGCTATTCTTTCTCTCTCTCAGGGCAAGCATTTCCCAATCCTTGATGGTAATGTAAAACGCGTTCTGGCCCGCTGCTATGCTATTGATGGCTGGCCGGGTAAAAAAGACGTAGAAAATCGACTATGGGGCATCAGTACCCGCGTTACCCCTGCGCAAGGTGTTGAATATTTTAATCAGGCAATGATGGATTTGGGTGCAATGGTATGTACCCGCAGCAAACCAAAATGTGAGATCTGTCCGCTTAATACAGGCTGTATCGCGTATGCTAATCACAGCTGGGCCAACTATCCGGGTAAAAAACCGAAACAAACCATCCCTGAAAAAACCGCGTATTTTTTATTGATGCAGCATGGTGATACTGTCTGGCTGGAACAACGCCCGCTTTCCGGTATCTGGGGCGGATTATTTGCATTCCCGCAATTTACTGATGAAAATTCACTCAAACAGTGGCTGGAAGATTCAGGGATCTCGTACAGCCAACCTGAGCAACTAAACTCATTTCGCCACACTTTCAGTCATTTCCATCTGGATATCGTACCCATTAAAATCAACATATTATCTTTTGATTCCTGCATGGATGAAAGTAAAGGACTTTGGTATAACTTACACCAGCCAGCAACTATTGGACTGGCAACTCCCGTTGAGTACCTTTTGCAGCAGTTGGGATAAAATTAACCCATATTTTGTGCGCCATTATTTTTTGCTCCATAACGACATTTGAGGATTTATCATGAGCAGAACTATTTTTTGTACTTTTTTGCAACAAGAAGCCGAAGGCCAGGATTTTCAGTTCTATCCGGGAGAACTGGGTAAGCGTATTTTCAATGAAATCTCTAAAGAAGCCTGGCAGAAATGGATGAGCAAACAGACTATGCTGATCAACGAAAAGAAACTGAATACGATGAATCCGGAAGATCGCAAATTGCTCGAGCAGGAAATGGTGAAATTCTTGTTTGAAGGGAAAGATATTAAAATCGACGGTTACACCCCACCAGAAAAATAACTTTTAATATCTGCTATTTATTGGGTGAATCAGGATATTTAAAAATCACCCAATAAATGGGAATTTATCCTAATATTCAACGGCATCATAAAATGAAAAAACTGCTGGCACTGCTCCTGCTCACTCCACTTCTGATTTCCTGCTCAAGCAAAAAAGATATTGAATACAAAGAAGAATACATAAAAGACACTAACGGATTTGATATCTTAATGGGGCAATTCGCTCATGATATTGAAAATATCTGGGGATTACGTGAAGTTTTAATTGCAGGCCCTAAAGATTACGTAAAATATACAGATAAATATAAAACCCGCAGCCATATTAATTTCGATGCTGGAACCATTACTATTGAAACAATATCGCCCATTGAGCCAAATGAGCATTTACGCAGGGCCATTGTCACCACTTTATTGATGGGGGATGATCCGGGTTCTGTCGACCTTTACTCTGACACGAATGATATTCAAATAAGCAAAGAACCCTTTCTTTACGGGCAGGTTCTGGATAATGCCGGCGAGCCAATTCGCTGGGAGTGGCGCGCAAACCACTTTGCCGATTACCTGCTCCAGAATAAATTACAACGCCGTCAGTCAGGACTGCATGTGATTTGGTCTGTCACGATGCAATTAGTTCCTAATCACTTGGATAAACGCGCTCATAAATATCTGCCTATTGTCCGCAAAGCTGCGATTAAATATGGTATTGATGAATCGCTGATCCTTGCCATTATGCAGACAGAATCTAGTTTTAACCCTTACGCAGTCAGTCGTTCCGATGCTCTGGGACTAATGCAGGTAATGCAGCATACTGCAGGACGGGATGTATTCAAGATGCAGGGTAAATCGGGCCAGCCAGACCGTAATTATCTTTTTGACCCTGAAAACAACATAGATGCAGGTACGGCTTATCTGGCGATTTTACAGAACGTTTATTTGGGCGAAATCCAGAACGCAACCTCTCGCCGATATGCTGTTATTACCGCATACAACGGTGGTGCAGGCAGTGTCTTAAGGGTATTTTCCAGCGATAAGAAAAAAGCAGCTCAAATTATCAATACAATGGCACCGGGTGATTTTTATGAAATACTGACTAATAAACACCCATCTGCTGAGTCACGCCGTTATTTGATGAAAGTGAATAACGCGCAAAAAAGCTATCGCCGATAAACCATCGGCACAAATAAGAGGTGGAGAGGTGTGTGCCTCTCCATTTTTGTTTATATTTACAACCAATTGTGCAAATAAAAATCGCTTGAATAAGTTTATAGAAAAAGTCGTTGACGGATTGGAGTGAATACTGTTTAATGCGTCCCCGTTAGCCCGGATAGCTCAGTCGGTAGAGCAGGGGATTGAAAATCCCCGTGTCGGTGGTTCGATTCCGCCTCCGGGCACCACGATTTTAAAGCTAATTTGTTGAATACTATCAGGTAATTAACAAATAAGTTAAAATTTAGGGCTGTTAAGAAGATGTTAAACAATTGTTCGCTTAGTTTGTACGTTCAATGTTTAAAAAAGCCGTAAATTAAAGAATACAGAGTGCCTGCATTTGCAAGCACTCTTTTTTCGTTCAAGGTAATGATTTCAGTAATTGATTCTGATGTCAAGTAAGGGAAAGACTTTACGGGACAGGGGATCGCAAATAGCCATTTTTTCGTACCATCCCTGTTGATGCAGGGCAGTGACTCACTCCTCCACCTCCTCGATCCTGTCTGAGACCTGCCCTGTCTTTTTTACTGCCGGTTATCCTTACACCGCAATATCCAGATAGATTGCCAGTTCATTCTCCAGCGTTTTACCCGCGATTTCCATATCGATATCAATATATTCCAGGGTGGTTGCCAGACTACGATGGCCCAGCAAACACCTGACCAGCTGCAAATTACGATCCGGTGCTTTCATCAGCTCAGTGGCCAGCGTATGACGAAAACGGTGAGGAGAGACGGCAAAACCACACTCTTTCGACAACCGGTTGAAGAACGAACGGATATGCTGCCTTTCTTTATCGTGATCATATCGGTAACGGTTCATCCGCCCGTGAGCATGGAAATCCAGACGACTTAAGTCAAACAGCGGATCATCCTCTTTCGCCCCGCAGGCTTTTGCCTGTTCAACCAGTTTCGCCAAGCGGGGTTTAAGCTGCCGGATCATCGGTATCCGCCATTCACTGTGGTTTTTACTCCCTTCGACCCGCAGAACAATATAATTGCTGTCCAGATTGATATCCCGCAACCGCAGGTGCAATAGCTGATTCTGGCGCATCCCCGTTAACCGGAACGTATCCAGTACCGTCAGCCAATAGCCGGTCGGGTACAACGCACAGCGCCCTCCCCGGGGAGTCACCTGCCTGCGCTCCTCTTCCTCATACTGTCCCATCAGCAGATAGAGGCGGGTTATCTGGGATTTACTCAGAATTTTCTTTGTCTTCTTCTCTTTTTTCACTGCTGCCTCGTTAAACGGGTTTTCAGTGAGCGGCAGAAGTTTTCTTTCCATCACGAAATTAAAAATCGCCCGCAGGTGGGCTACCTTATTGTTCCAGGTGTAGCTCGACTGTTTTTTCTCGGTCAGAAGATAGCGTCGCCACCGCAGTACATCGCGGTGAGTCACCTGTTCCGGCAACACCGTATCGCCCATAAACCCGATAAAAACCCGGGTCACCTTGCGATAACTCCACTCCGTAGCCGGTCGCAGCATATGCGAGAAAAAGTATTCTTCCAGTAATTCATCCCAACCCATTTTTTCCTCATTATTGAACATTTTGTTTCCTTAGTGTGTCAAGTTGTGTCCCGGTACAGCCACGTCCTGTTAATAAACTAAAAATTAATTAACACGTTGAATTATTTTATTTTTCATATAATGACCTTTTGTACATTGCTGAAACAAGGCATTCTGACGCTGATACGGGGCGTTTGAACAATTTCAAATCGTTATTGTTATCATTTGTATTATTTCCCACCCAAAGTTCACTCCGCTGTCTGAAACAGTGACAGTAATGTCCGGGTATCATCGCGGGTGTCAGGTGTTGGGACGGTCATCGGTGTGACAAGCGGAGTCATCGGATCGGGCGATGCCTGAGCGGTATCCACCCTCGCTTTAACAGATTCAACCGGCTTCAGCAATGGCGATTTAACCTGCTCAGCCGCTGACTGAAGCAGTAAATCCGTCAACGGAACAGAAGAAAGAGACCCGCCAAGATGCAACATCAGACATTGCCACGCACCAGGCACTAAAGACAGCCAGGTGACCGCTTCCTCCGGTAACAAACGGGCAGCCAGCAGCGTTTTATGAGAAACAGGCAGCTCAGACAGTGAGGCATGAAACCGGAAGCGGAAACGGCGTGCTGGCACCCACACCCCCGGCAGCCAGGGGTGTCCATCATCCAGTTCACCTTCCAGTTGCCGCAACAATGGCAGGTGGTAAAACAACGCGGCCCAGAATACCACTGCCTGCCACAACAAGCTCTGCGCGGCCTGTGTTTCCGGTGCCACGCCGGGTGGCAGCATGTGTCCTTTCGCCAGCCTCACAGCACAGGCAGTAAATTGTAGGGTCAGATCTATAAACCCACCACGATAAGACCAGACGCCTTCCTGTGTGGCTGGGATATGCTGCACACGGGCGCATAATTGCCGGAGCGGATCCAGATAAAACTGCTGATACAACCCGGCGGGCAGCGCGCTGTTTTCCCACAGTTGCCGGAGAGTCTGACAACGTTCTGCGTTTGCCAGCAGCGCTTCCGCTGACTGTGGCCGGAAATACCCCCGGTTGTCGCGAAGGGTTTCCGCTTGTTGTCCGGATGATTCTGATGATGTCACAGGCGGGCGGGCAAAATGGGATTTAAAACGTTCCAACATGGGCTTTTCCTCTTTGGGTTCAAATTTAGCCCAGTGTCGGTCAATCCCACGCTGAAACAAGGCGAAACTCTTTTTGCGAAAATGAAAATTATTTGTATGACTTACCCTTAAACGTAAAAAAGCGCCCCGAAAGGCGCAGTCGTGAAACAAAGAAGATGCAAACAGAAATCAGGCCGCGTGTTCATAGGCCTGCAAACGTTGCGACCAGTTGCCCAGATAATGGGCCGGTGTATAGCGTGTTCGTTGGCTGCCGGGATCATTCAGCACATCACCGATCGTGACCGCCGCCGGAATACCGGCCAGGGAAAGCTGGATATAGGCCATCACCGCTGCCAGCGGATCGATATCAATCGCAGACACCCACATACTGGACAACGGATCATGTCCCTGCTCTCTTAATACCTCTGCGGCTGCCAGCATCATACAGGCTGCACCACAGCAAGGTTCGTGGAAGGTGACAAAGGGTTGGGTCTGCAACAAGTCAGACACCTCATTCAACTGCAATTGTGCCATGACTCTGGCCACACTCCAGGGCGTAAAGAACTGCTGAAGTTCCTTATTGCCCAGCTCCAGTTGCATAAACACGCTGCCGAGAAAATCACCGGGTGCTTCCGACAATCCCAGCACGGTAATCGAAAACAGTTTCACAATCCGGTCAATGTCTTCCCGTTCATACTTGTTGATGGTTTTCAGATAGAACTGCTCGAGTTCCTCACTGAAACAGTATTGATTGTGAATGGCGGCCATTGCACAGTTGCAAAAATCCTGAAAAACCCGATAACGGTGACGAGAACGGGCGGTTTGTTTAAACAGCGAAATAAACTCTTTTTGATAGTCCGGACAAGAAGCCATGGCATGTTTTCCTGATAAAAAAGGAAAACACGCCCCGAAAGGCGAATGTGTTTCCCCTTTCGGTTGAAGTCAAGATAAGTGGATACTGTGTTGAACAAAGAATTACTGGCCGACGGCCATCGCCGGTAGTGCCAGTGCCGTTTCGGGCTTATCGCCGTTAACCAGATACAGGGCCGGACGGTTTTCGTGCCCTACCTGCCCGTTGTGGCTGTCTACATGCTCGCCCTGGTCATAGCAGTCATAGCCTTTGAGGCTGCCTGACGGTTCGCTGTACCAGTGGCGGATTTCACAGTCAAACACTGATGACAGCCCGCCCATCAGTTCCGCCGACGGCGGTACCCACGGCGTGTCAAAATGCACGGTTAAGCTGCTGACATGGCGCCGTTCCCAGCGGACATGATGACCGAACGGCCACTCCAGCCCATAGTGCTCATCGTAGCACTGCGCTGTAGTGGCCATCCCTTTTAATAAGCCACTGTTACCGTTAATCTCCGGAGCCAGCCGGGTCGGTCGTATCATCAGCATATCGCAGGGCTGGGCGACCGTCGGGTAAACCGCCAGCTTCTCCCAGCACACGCCCATATCAAGGTTGTCTGACCAGCCCACCACACCAAACCAGTCGGTGTACTGGCGGGTCAGCAGGCGGGCAATCATGTCACGCGCTGACGCCGGTATAGTCTCCCAGCGCAGCAGGCTTAAGCCCGACTGGCGGTAGATACTGTCAATCCGCTTCATGTTTTCTGTGGTTAGCAGCACATTGTCCTGCAACAACGCCAGCCACTGTTCAAACGCCAGATTCTGCGCGGTCGGCGCTGCCGTTCCCCGAATCAGTTCCGGATACGGGGTGTAAGTGATGGGCTTGGTGGGTTTTAATATCCCCGCACAGCCCGCCAGAAACAGGCGCAGACTCTGCAAGACCGCCTGCCGGTAACGGGGAACTTCTTCTCCGCAGACCCATTGTTGCATCACATCGAGACACACGGATTTTCCCGTAATTTCCAGTTGATTAGTAACCCATTCTGCCATGGTTAAGTTCCTTTGATTTTTAAGTTTAAAAACCGGCGAAACTGTTCCCCCACGGGAGTCAGTTCCCCCGATGGGTGATTGAAAAAAAGTGTCAGTTGAAATCCCGTCTGAAGATACCGGCAACCTGACTGTCGACAATGACCGTCAGTTCATCATGCATCCCCAGAGATGGTGTACTGCCTGATATTTCAGACGCATTCATGCGGGTTAAATCGTATTTATCCCCCGTTCATTGATGGCATCAGACGGCCGGATGCCACTGGCGATAAATTCGGTTACCGTTTCGGTTTCACACAATGCCGTATCATTCAGGCTCAGGCCAGAATGACGTTTCAGCAACGCGGCGGCAATCATCTGCCAGACGGTTAAACGTCAGGCTTCCCGGGTGACACCATCAAACGCTGACCGTTGCGCTATGCCGGAGAATATCCTGCACTTCGTGATGATAGTGGTAATCGGGTGAAATCATATGCAGTGACAATAAATTCGCCTCCTGCCACAAAACATGGGCTGCCTGCGGATCCTGCCAGCTCAGCTCAACGGTGGCCGCCTGACATAACTGCTGTTGTTTTCGTTCCAGTGACAAACGTTCTGACGTCAGTGTAACCGGCTGTGCCCAGACGATCTCGTCATCAAAGCGCCCCCCGAGCACACTGTTATCTTTGGCGTCATATATCATCACGGTCAGGGGAAAAAAGGCGCGTCGATACTGACCCGATGAGATTTCCGGTATCGGCCAGTCACCCAGCAAATGGATGACTTTCAATCGTTGTACCGCTTCGGTGATGGAGGCAGTTTCACACACGGTCAGGATTTCCTCTTGCAGCGATTGCGGTCGGTGAGGATGCTGTATCAGGCCGGTGACCTGCACGGTAAAAATAGCTTCCTGCGACGCCGGTGTCGTGCTCTCCGGCGCAGGTAAAAAAATCGGGTTCATGGTGTGGCTCTCCTTGATTGGATGTCAATAAAAGACAACACCCATCCAATACGGGAAGGTGTTGTCGGCTCCCCGGTCAGGCGCTAAAGAAAAGGGTTAACAACCTCATGGGCTGATAACGTCAGTGGTGATTATGGTTGTTATGGATAAGTGACAAGCTGATGATGTCCTCTTTGGGCTGCATCGCCAGTACCGCACGTAGCAGCCCGGTTTCCGGATGGTGCAGCGCGTATTCCCGCAGTTCACAGAACCGGAACGCATCGGCATTCGGTTCATCCAACTCAGCAATACGGGCAAACACAATCGCGGTGACGGCCAGACCAAACGCATCCGCAGATAACGTGGCCGTCAATGTCGTCTCCGGCAGATAAACCGAATAGGTTTTTGCCGCGGTGGGGATCATATACGTCAGGGAATCAGACACGTTCCGGCTGCGCCATTGCTCAGGACGATATTCACCACACAACTGTGAGGCGGTATTCGCCAGCAGGAATCCCAGAAACAACCGTTCCAGTGGCGTTTTGTCGGGAAACACGACCGACAGGGACAGACTGTCCAGCAGCATCAGTTCATTATCCGGCATCACGTGCTCCCTTTAAGCCCAGAGCCGCCCGGATACACTGAGCCTGAGGATGTTGCCGCGCATATTCACGCAGGGCGCAAAACCGCTCAGCATATCCGTCCAGCTTCATCCGGTCCGTCAGATAACCCAATACGTTCAGGGTCACCATCAGTCCAAAGGCATCGGCGGAGACGTCGCCCTTAAAGTCCGTCGTACTCACATTGACCACCGACGTATCCGACAGTACCGGCACGATATAGGCGATACGGTCTGACACCTTCCGGTACTGCCATCGGTCACACCGGTCATCGTCACACAGCCCGGCAGCGGCTTTAATGAACGTGTGCTCCAGCAGCATCAGTTCCAGTGAACCGGTGTGCGGAAAAATGTCAGCAAAAGGGGATGATTCCGCCGCGGGCACTGTGGCCGGGGGGGTAGGTTGTTGCATGGTATTCTCCTGATAAAAACAACGGAGAACTCCTGACCCAACGGGAAAGGGGTTCCCCGTTAGGTGACTGGCCGGTTGGCCATCATGAATAAGATTAAGCGACCTTCATCGCCATCAGACTGACGATATCTGCTTCCAAAGGGGCGCAGATGTACCACACCGTAGTGTACTCCCTTGCAGGCTACAGGAGTGTTGCTGTCGCTGCCCGAAGGTGATCCTCACAAGCGACCGGATCATGGATAAGTCTGACTACGCTAATCAACAGAAATCATCCGGTCAATGGGTAATTCATTTCCCGGGACAAAAAATAATGTCAGGAGCACGACGGAGTTTTTGGGGCGTCAGGGAGAGGGTCATGACTCCAATAGTTAGATTGACATATACTCTATGGCTTTCAAAAGATAGCAAACTGCAAATGAATTAGTGAATTACGAACTAATGTTCCTCTTCAAAAAAATACGTATCTAACCATTGGAAGCACGACCCCTTTTTCGGCAATGGGAGAACGCTGACCAGCTTGTCTGGACGGCTGATTGAAAAAAACTGACGGCTAAAAGTAAGATCCCAGCGCTTGGGCTGGGATCTTTTACTTACTCTTTGTTATAGCACTCAGGCAGTTTGTAACCTTCTGGTATTTTTGACCATTCGCCTGTCCGAAGTAATGACTCAGCATCTTCTACAATAGCATCAAAGAAACTCGTTAAACTCATTGCATGAGTTCGTAATATTAACAATGCCGATTGCATCGCTAACTCATCCCCTTTTTTTCTGGCTTGTGACAATATAACCACTTGTGATTTAAAAAGTTGCAAATACCTTTCAAAATTCTGCTCAAGTGATTCTTTATAATCGATAAATAAATTATCGTAATCCACAGGTTCCGTGGATTTTTCGTCAAATAGGGAGATGAAGTTTTCCTTCATATCATCCAAAAATTCATCATGCGTCATTTCAATCTCCGGCCTTCTTTTAGAGCAGCTTCTGTTTTTGATTGGTTATATGAACCATCAAGATTTAACACCACCTTGGCTTTTCCTCTGCTATCAAAAACCTCCAAGTGATTTTTATGGTCACCATCTAAATAAAATTTATCGCCTTTTTTGATATATTCACCAACCTTACCTGAGGCCTGATACACACTTTGGCCTTGATAAATTTGGTTGGTTTTCTGCGAATTTTTCTTAGTTTCGCTACCAAAGCCTGCTTGTCCAAAGAACTCCCCCATATTTCCAACAGCCCCCTGATTAGGTTGATAAGGCTGTTTACCTTTCGCCGCCAGATAGGCTAAGTCATCAATACTGGGCTGTTCAGGTACTGGCGTTGTTAATATATTACCGCCAGTATTGGGTTTACCTGCATTATTCCCTGTATGAGTGGCCCCAGTATTAATTTGACCATCATTGTTACCCGTGTGATTCGGTCCCGTATTCACCTGGCCACTGTTATTACCGGTATGATGTGGCAAGATTTCAGGTAACTGATTTCCCCCCGTATTCGTTGGTAGGTTTAAATTCCCGGCTGCACTCACTGCTGCATGATGCAGTCGATACGTTTCCAATACAGCCCTTATCAGGTTTTCATTGCCCGCTGGATCAACAATCGCAAGACGAATAGCATTACGTTGTTGTTCATCCAAACCATTCAAGAATCCTTGTGCCTCCGCTTCAGTTAATCTCAATTCACTCATAAGTATTTGAGGTGCGGTCAGGGTAACCGGTGCACCTATGGTATTTGGTCTGATTAACCACCAGGCCGCTCTGAGTAAATTATTATTGTCTACCGCATTCTTCGCCGTCTGCGCCCCATCAATCCCACCTGCCGTGGAGTTCGTGGCCAGTCCTGCTGCGATCCCGCCGGCTAAGGTAGACAGGTTACTGATTTTTTCCTTTTCATCCGGGGTCAGTTCATTGAATTTCTTGCCCGGATACAGGGCATGGGCGATTGCCGATGCCGCCAGTTCACCACCGACCGCCCCTGTCGCGCCCGCTATGGCTGAACCGCTTTTCATTTCAGCAATAACACCGCCCAGTATCGCGTGCGCCAATAGGTTGGTGGCTTTCTGCTCCGGCGTGAGTTTTTCATACCCGGTGTTGCCGTAGGTCGCGGCTTTCACCGCATTGGCCAGATACGGTGCGGCCCCGCCGGCCATCGCCGCCTTGATATCGCCCCCCGCCAGTCCCTGAAGGACCGAGACAACTGCCGAAACCGCCTGACGGCGATTACCGCCAATATCGGCCCCCTGTTTCTGGAGAGCCTCATTGTAAGCCAGTTGATAGGTCCGGTCTGCCAGTGCCTCAGCGGTGACGGGCACGTTTTCCTGCTCCAGTTGTTTTCTGGCCTGTGCTTTCCAGTGTTGCTGGTTTTGCGGGTTTTTCAAGTCAGCGGTGGCTTTTTGAGTGGCTGCAATGGCTTCCTGAGTATTGTAAATATCCAGCACCTGTGTGCCGATATTGGCGATGGCCTGCGCCTGTGCCAGCCGTTGCTGCTCTTTCTCCTTATCGAAAATGGGGGCGAGACTGTTGGCCGCGTTTTCCGGGTCACGGCGGAGACTGTTCACATCCTGGTGCTGTTTTCCGCTGTCACGGACAATCAGCGTGCCTTCACTCACCGCCGCCTGCGTGGTGGACGTTTTGCTGCCCTGATTGCCGGTGCCGGAAAGCATATTCGAGGCCATGTTCGACACCAACTGGTTGCCGACGGCCCCGCCTGTGCTCATCCCGGTACTTTGCTGTTCGGTCTTAAATGCTGCTTTATTCTGAATATCCCCAAAGCCCAGTGTGCCCGTTTCCAGCCGGTTCTTATCTTTGCCGGCCGTGCTGGCCATCACAGCCCCGTCCAACTGGGTATGGTTCCCCACCTGAATATCAAACCCGCCCTGCCCGGCAAAAATCCCAGTCTGCTCTTTGACGGATTGATAGTCGCTGTCCATTTTTTCCCGGCTGGCGTTGGCACTGGCAGACCCTGTCATCGAACCGTAGGTGAAGCTCGCCCCGGCACTGACGTTCTGCTGTTTGCTGTGGTAGTTGTCCCTATCCTGTTCACTCGCCAGATGCAGGTTACGGCCCACATTGGCCGTGACTTTATTACCGCTCACCTGCGCCCCTTTCAGCAAGGTATCCTGTCCGGCATTCAGGGCTACCTGATTGCCCGCTGTGAACTGGGTTTCCGTATGGGTGAGCGTATCCCCGGTTTCATGTCCTTTACCGGTATTGACCCCAGCCGAGAATTTCAGGCCGGTGCCACCCTGCCCGGCGGTGAGGCCAAGCCCGATATTGCCGCCTTTACTGCTGTTCTGCCCCCGGAGCGTCTGGGTATTTTCCGCTGAGGTCAGGGCGATGTCCCGGTTCGCTGTCAGGGTGATATCCTGCCCGGCGTTCAGGGTACTGCCCTGTGCCTGAATATCCCCGCTGGCGCGGGGTTTTTCTGTTTCGCCGGTGGCCGTGATACGGATATCCTGCCCGGCATTCAGGGTACTGCCCTGTGCCACCGTCTGTGCTCGCTGGGTTTCCGATTTCGACGACTGGCTGCCCAGCGACAGTTGTACCCCGACCACATCGGTGGATTTCTCTGCCTTGCCGCCTGCCTGATTGATTGCCTCTGCTTTGGCAGACTGCGCTTCGCTCAACTGCCACGCCTGAAGCGCCTGTGCCCCGGATAAGGTGGCTTGGGTGTTTTTCAGCGCCTGTAGCCGGCGGTCCTGATTATTCTTGCTGTCCCGCGCCTCCTGGGCCGTTTGGACGGCGGTATTCAAGGCGCTGCCCACCGTGCCGCCGAGTGAAACAGTCAGGCCACTTTGCTGCTGTTCCGTTTGACTGACCGCCGTATGGCGGTTCTGCACGGCAGTCATGGCCACGTCCTGACCCTGAACAGACAGATTTTTCCCCGCAACGATGTCACTACCCTGTATCGTCACCTGCTTTTTCGCCCTCAGATCCACATGACCATCACTGCTGCCGACGGTGCTGCCCCTGTGTAACAGATCTTCACGGGCACTGGACTGTTTCATTGACTGGCTGCCGATCATAAAACCAATTCCCCCCGTGCCCATCAGACCGGATTTTTTCTCTTCCTGACGGGACAGTTCACGGTTATGCTCCTGTGCGGTTGTGACGGTCAAATGGCGGTCAGTCCTGATGTCCACATCCTGTGTTCCGATCACATTACTGCCGCCAATCAGGACATCCTGACCGGCCTGCATAGTCACCGACTCCCCGCTCAGTTGGCTACTCAGGGCCTGCTGGCGATCAAACTGGTGTTGCGTAGTGGTTGTGCCGGAAGCCAGCCAGCTGTTGCTGCCTTTTACTTTCAGGTATTCATCGTGACGCTGCTGTTGCTCACCCGCCAGTAAACGGATATCCCGGCCCGCGTTGGCGTGTAAGCGATCACCGGCGGTGACCTCCCCGGCTTTCAGCGACATATCCCGCCCGGCACGCAGCTCAACCTGTCCCGCACCGTCGATCACGGTACCGACATCCTGTGATGCATGTCGGGTAATACGGTTATTGCTGCTGAAGATCACCTGCTCATCCTGCGCGGTTTTCACGGCCCCCAGTTCGATATCCCGGCCCGCGTTCAGCTGTATCTGGCTGTTTTGATGCTGTGCCGTCAGTTGCGCCGCCGTCAGTTTCACATCCTGTCCGGCCTGAAGGCGCAGTTTGCCATCCGCCCCTTCCACATAAATCCCGGC
The DNA here is from genome assembly GCF_963876465.1 of Xenorhabdus sp. KK7.4. Lineage (NCBI taxonomy): Bacteria > Pseudomonadati > Pseudomonadota > Gammaproteobacteria > Enterobacterales > Morganellaceae > Xenorhabdus > Xenorhabdus sp. KK7.4. The sequence goes on along the minus strand of NZ_CAWNQF010000002.1, from coordinate 58,960 downwards.
CTGATGATTGACATAAGTGTCGCCATACCGGCTGCTCCCGGCCCGTTGCTCACCCGAACGGGTCGTACTGGCAATATCAATATTGCGGTTAGCCTGTATACGGAGGTCATTGGCGGTCACCACTCCGCCGCGCTGGATCACATCCGTACGGGCCTGCAATGACACTTTATCGCCTTGCAGAGACCCGCCCTGATGACGGATAGTGTCAGCCAGCACATGGAGTTGCTGCCCGGTCACGTTTCCCTGATTGAGCCAGTTACCGCTGAGCTGCATATTCACCTGCTGACCGCTCATTAATGCCCCGCTACCATCCAGCTGGCTGCCCTGAGTACGCACATAAACCTGCGGGGCTAACACCATTTGCTGACTGCCGTCTGGTAATCTCACCGGGGTTTTCACCAGCCACACCATGTTTTCCGTTAACCGGGCCATTTGGCCTGCGCTGAGCGCCACACCGGGAGTCAGATTAAACGCCTTCTGGGCACGGATACCAGCATTCATCAACGCCTTAAACTGCTCTTCATCGTTCTGATACCCCGACAGGTAACGCTGCCCCGTCAAATTGATGATTTGATCCCGGATCAGGCGTTGTTCATAAAAACCATCGCCCAGTCGCTTGTGCATATTATTGTGATCCCAGCGCAGACTGTTCTGCATATAGTCCGTGCCCAGCCAGCGTTTGTATTGCGTGAACCGGGGATCGGTTTCAATCAGTACCTGTGCCTCCGGAACCGGAGGCGGTGTCAGTGAATGACGGCCTGAAGGCGGAGCCAGAGGCAGTTCAGGCTGTTGACTACCTGATGACGGCGTCCGGGTCAGTGGCGTAAGCGATGACAAATCCAGTGCTAACACCGGTTGTGTCTCATCTGTCGGCGCGGTTCGAGTCAGGGTTGAAGACTGACCGTCGGATGATAGATTCAGTTTAAACAGGCTGTTGTTCGGCAAGCGGTAATCCGGCGTTTCCGTGCGTACCCGCCACGGTTTTTCGCCGGCGGAAGCCGGCTGCTGGCTCACCACATCCAGTTGCTGGCCCGGCCGTTGAACGATCTCCGGCGTTTTGGCTTCTCCGCTGACAAAGAACGCCTCAATCTGGCGCTGATCGGCCGGGGCCATCTGCGTAGTGCGTCCCTGATAGTGCCCGGGTGACTGCCCGTTCATCGCTATTTGCCCTTGATTGGCGTCGAGGGTACTGGTTTTTAACTGAATATCCTGTACCTGTGAACGCTGATACGGCTGGGCCTCCCACCCCTGCTTATCGCGGCCCTTTTTCCTGATACGCCAGAACGATTCGACCTGTCCCTGATCGGTGATATGCCGCTGACCCGGCGTTTGGGTATTTTCCACTTCACCGCCGGTGACAGTCAGTGCACCTCCGGCCACAATCTGGCTGTGGTGATTTTTCAGGCGGGGTTGTCCATTCGGTATTTTTGCGGTTTCAAGGGTTAAATTTTTGCCGGCCAGAATTTTCGCCGGATCGGTGGCAGTAACCCGCGATTCCTGTACCGTGCGGGTATAGCTGAGCGTCTGGAACACATCATTATCGGTAGAGCAATGCTCACCGTTGAAACACAGCAGCGCCACTTCCTCACGTCCGATATACATCGGATAATCTTTGGGGTTATAGCGATTGCCACGCATCTGATAGATCACTTCCGGGGTTTGCGACACCAGCGCCAATTCGGTTTCCTGGTGATCATTCACGTTGTTGATCGTGTTCATCGCTAAGCGCATATTCCCGGCGGACTCGATACTGGCACTGAGATTATTTAACAGCCGACCTTGCCCTGTTGGACGTTGCTGGTTATCCAGCCCACCGCCCACGGCCAGCTCACCGTCACTGTAAATCAGACTGTGTGTCTGGTTGTTCAGGGTCTCCACCCCGATATCCAGCCGCTGACGGGCCGCAATAACGGCCGATTGGCTGTTGGCAACGAGGTTTTCATAACGGGTTGCCGGTTTTTTCCCGGTGTTTTTTTGGTTTCTCCATTTTTCCAGCGCATCGACGATCCCGGCCGCCGGCAAGTTATTCAGCGTCTTGGCCTCAATGGCCACCTGATCCCCGTAAATGCGCCCGGAGGCCTGATTGGTCAGGGTATCGGCTTTCAGGATAGTTTTCGTGCCGTCCATCAAACCAGCGTTGTACAAATTCCCCTTGACGAGCCATTGGTGGTGATTGGCTAAAATCTCCCCGGGGGCGTGGTTGGTGAGCTTCGCCGCCCGACCATGCAAGGTATCCGCACTGATCAGGCTGTGGTTAACCACGTCGCCCTGTGTATCTAATTGCAGACGCCCATTGGCAATGGTTTCGCCGGTGTGGATAAAGCCGTTCTGCACGTTTAACGTGATATCCCCCAGTGAATGCAGTTTGCCGTCGCCGGTGGCCGATACCCCACTGACCGACAACGTCTGACCCGCCCGGATGTCTCCTCCGGTATTGGTCAGAGCCAGCCTATCACCCCGGGCGCTCAGGTGCTGATGGGCCTGTAACTGCCCTCTGGTGTTATCCAGAGAATGCGTCAGTGTCAGTGTCGCATTACGCAGCGCCGTGAGTTGCCCCTGACGGTTGTTCAGCCCGCGTCCCGTGAGCGTGACATGCTGGCCGTCAATTCCTTTGTCGGCCCGACGGGTATTGGCATTCTCTATTCTGGCCGCGTTCAGGCGAATATCCCCACCACTGCGTATCAATCCGTCGGTGTTATCAATCTGCTCTGTGGCAGTGGCGTTTAAATGACGCAGGGCCAGTAGATGTCCCTGCGTATTGCGCAGCGTTTGGGCATCAATATCCAGCGTCTGTTCACTCAGCACTTTACCGCCGTGCCGGTTATCCAGTTGCGTGGCACCTAACCGGACGGCAGATTTTCCGTGCAGCATCCCGCCATGATTCGTCAGATCACCACTCCTGACCGTCAGTGTCTGTTGGCTGTCCAATACCCCATCCGTATTATTCAGTCCCTTTCCGCCGGTATCGACCGACAGGGCCTCATCGGCCTGAATACGACCGGACGAGTTATTCAGCGCCAGACTGTGCAGATCCAGCGCCTTTTTCGCCGCCAGCTGGCCTTGTGAGTTATTGACCTGACCGGCCTTGATGTTCAGGCTGTCTGCCGACACGATCACACCCTGCAAATTATCCAACGTGTCGGTTTCCAGCGTCATGGCCTGTTTACTGGTGATACCGTGCTGGCTGCCGCTCTGGCGATTAATGAGTGACTGAGTGTTCAGGGCCAGCGTACCGCCGCTTTGCAGCAGGCCCTGCTCATTATTCAGTGCCGTTGCAGTGAGCGAGGTGGCTTTTCCGCCCAGTATCTGCCCGTCCTGATTAGTAACATAGTTTCCTGTCACGCTCAGGCGATCGTGGCTGCCGATATAACCGGACTGGTTATGGATGTCACCGGTTGTCAGTAGCATCTCGCCCCGGCGGCTGATGAGGCCCGATGCTTGCCCGCTGTCACGGTTATCCAGCGTGTGACCGTGTGTATTGAGACGCAGATGCTGGCCGCTTTGTATCAGGCCATGACGATTCAACACCTCCCCCGTGCTTAAAACCAGATCGTGCTCGGCCACCACCCGGCCCGACTGATTATTCAGCCGCTGTTGTGCCGTCTCAATATCGACTGTGCCGCCCTGGATCTGCCCTTTTTCATTATTAATTCCCTGTGTTTTCAGGCGCAGTATGTGTTGGCCGACAATCCGGCCAGACTGGTTGTCCAACTGAGATGTAGTCAGTTGGATCCCGCCGGTTGAGGACGTGATATGTCCCTGCTGATTATCGATGGACTGGCCCGACAGGTGGATATCGTGGGAAGCCAGCAACTGTCCTGTCTGATTGTTCAGGTGGTTTGCCACCGTCACATCCAGCTGGCCGTCTTCAGCCGCGATGATATAACCCGGTTGGTACGTCAGCGCCTGATTTTCCAGCCCGCTGCCCGGTGAACCTTGTTTCTGGCGGCTCAGTTGATTGTCGGTCAGTGTGCTGTTATTCAGGCTATCCGCACGGAGTGCCACCGACCCGTTGGCGGCAATCCGGCCGCTGGCATTATCCAGCCCCTGCTTCACGTTCAATGACAGTAAGGCATTACCGTGCTGCGTCATCTCCCCCAGACGGTGATCCAGTGACTGAATGTCAGCGGTGATGTGTCGGGCTGAGGTCTGACTTTGCGCCAGCGCGTAATCCCCGCCGGTCAGCGTCAGTTTTCCCCCGGAAAGCAGGCGACTGGCGCGCCCCTGAAACTGTGGTGTCTCAATGGACAACTCGCCAGCACCAGCATGGTGCAATGTGCCTTTTTCACTGGCAATAGTTTGACTTTTCAGGACCAGATCCTGCCCGTTGGCGGTAATCACCCCACCGGTATTGTCAATGCCGTCCTGATGATCCAGTACCAGCGAAGCGTCGCCGGTTTGGGTGATTTTCCCCCGCGTATTTTTTAATTGTCGGCTGTTCAGCACCAGTGTGTCTGCGCTCAGTTCGCCCCGCTGATTGTCAATCAATTCGGGGGCCGTGAGCGTCAGGTTGTGTTGCGCACTGAGTGTGGCCGCCTGTAAGTTCAGTCGCTTTGCTGAGGTCAATTGCAAGTGTTTTGCCCCTGCCTGACTGCCCGACATGTCGATATCATGAGCAGTGACGGCCAAATCATTGTGCGCCAGATGCTGACCGTGTAATGATGCCGCATCGTGGGCACTGATTGTCAGGTGTCCCGGTCGGGTCAGTTTACCTTCATCATCAACCCCTGCGGCCAGTGTACTGCCCGTTTGGCTCATAAAGGTGGTACTTTGGCTGGTCAGGTGACGACCAGACAGCATGTGTCCCTGATTATTGACCTGCTCACGGGTGGTGATGGTGATATCCCGGCCTGCGGCGATATTGCCCTGATTTGTCAGACTGCCCTGATTCTGGAAGGTGGCATCCTTGGACACGGCGATCTTTCCGGGGTTACTCAGATGCCCGTCACTGCGGATCGTCAGCGAGGTGGCCTGTACCAGCCCCTGATTGAGCCAGTCTCCCTGTGTGGTGAAAGTCGCCTCTTCTGAAGCCGCCATGATCCCCAGATTGGTAAGTTTGCCGCGACTATTGAGAGTCAGATTACCCGGCTGGGTCAGTTTGTCATCGTTATCGAGCCCGGCGGCCAGTATCCCTTTTTCGCCGTTATCCAGTGCGGTACTGTGAACTGTCAGGTGCCGACCTGCCTGCATTTTCCCCTGATTACCGAGTTGATCCCGGATAGTCACCGCGAGGTTTTGGCCGGCCCTGATATCGCCCTGATTGTGTAAGCTGTTGTTGTTTAGGAGGTCAACTTCCTCTGACGCCGTTAATATCCCATCATTATTTATGGCTCCCTCAGTCTGGATATTCAGTGTACCCGGTTGAGTCAGTTTGCCTGCTGTATCGACCCCCGCCGCCAATGCGCCGGCTACCTGATTGTCAAAGGTGCTACCGTGGACAGCCAGATGCCGGCCGGCCAACATTTTGCCCGCATTGACAACCTGGCCGGGCGTACGGAGGGTCATATCCCGGTCAGCGGTGATCTCCCCCTGATTGTCCGCCTCTGTCAGGCTCTGAAGGTCGATATCCTCAGACGCGGTTATCCGCCCCTGATTGGTGAACCGACCTCGGCTGTCCATGGTCAGCTGACTGGCTTTATTGACGCCCGCCCGCAGTACCCCGTGCTGCTGATTGTCAACCCCGGCACTTTGGATCGTCAGCCGATGCCCTGCCCGCAGTTTGCCCTGATTGGTGAGTTGATCACGGGCGGTGAGGGCCATGTCTTCTCCGGCCGTGATGTCGCCCTGATTCGCCAACCGTCCCTGATTGGTCAGACTGACCGCTTTTTTCGCGTTTATCACGCCGTGATTAGTCAGGTGCCCGTCACTGCTCACCGTCAGCGCGGTGGCCTGCACCTGCCCCTGATTGAGCCAGTCTCCCTGCGTTGTGAAGGTGGCTGCCCCTGATGCCGCTATCACACCTTTGTTGATGAACGGACCGAAACTGTTGAGAGTCAGCTGTCCCGACTGAGTCTGCGGGCCGTTTTTATCCATGCCAGCGGCCAGTACCCCTTTTTTGCCGTTATCCAGTGTGGCACTGTGGACCGTCAGGTGCCGGTCTGCCCGCATTTTTCCCTGATTACTGAACTGATCACGGATCTTCACTGAGAGGTCACGCCCGGCTGTCATCTCACCCTGATTGTGTAAGGTGTTGTGGTTTTGCAGGGTAATACCCTCTGCTGCCGTTACGAGCCCCTGATTGTTAATCGCTCCCTCAGTCTGGATATTCAGTGTACCCGGCTGAGTCAGTTTGCCTGCTGTATCGACCCCCGCCGCCAATGCGCCGGCTACCTGATTGTCAAAGGTGCTACCGTGGACAGCCAGATGCCGGCCGGCCAACATTTTGCCCGCATTGGTAACCTGCCCGGGTGTACGGAGGGTCATATCCCGGTCAGCGGTGATCTCCCCCTGATTGTCCGCCTCCGTCTGGCTCTGGAGGTCGATATCCTCAGACGCGGTTATCCGCCCCTGATTGGTGAACCGACCTCGGCTGTCCATGGTCAGCTGACTGGCTTTATTGACGCCCGCCCGCAGTACCCCGCTCTTCTGATTGTCAACTCCGGCACTTTGGATCGTCAGCCGATGCCCTGCCCGCAGTTTGCCCTGATTGGTGAGTGAGTCACGGGCGGTGAGGGTCATACCTTCTCCGGCCGTGATGTCGCCCTGATTCGCTAACTGCCCCTGATTGGTCAGACTGACCGCTTTTTTCGCATGTATCACGCCGTGATTAGTCAGGTGTCCGTCACTGCGGACTGTCAGTGATTTAGCCTGTACCTGTCCCTGATTGAGCCAGTCTCCCTGCGTTGTGAAAGTCGCGTCTTCTGAAGCGGCCATTACGCCTTTGTTAGTGAGTGGGCCGTGACTGTCTATAGTCAATTTTCCCGGCTGAGCCAGTCGACCGTCTTTATGCACGCCAGCCATCAGGACGCTTTTTTCTCCGCTATCAAAGGCGGTACTTTGGATAGCCAGATGACGGCCTGACAGTATTTTGCCCTGATTATCGAGCTGATCACGCGCCTGAACCGTCATATCCTGTCCGGCACTTATCTCACCCTGATTCGCTAACCGGCCCTGATTGGTCAGGCTGATGCTTTTTTCGGCACCCATCACACCACTGTTGGTCAGGTGCCCGTCACTGTGGATCGCCAGATCGTGGGCTTGAACTTTACCCTGATTGACAAAATTGCCCTGATTGCGGAGCGTGACTGCGGTAGCGGCAGTGATTGAACCGGTGTTAGTGAGTTTGCCGTTGCTGTCCAGTACCAGCTCCCCGGCCTGTGCGCCCAAATGCCCGGCATTACGCACCCCAACCCCTTGTTCAGTGCCCACCAGTTTGATTTTGTTCGCGTACATCCCGCCAATCGCTGACACATCCAGACTGAATTCAGGTTTTTCCTGTGCTGGGCTGCCTCGTGTCTGGACCACATTCCCCTGAGCATCCACCCGATTTTTCCCGGTTGTCACGGTTAAGTGCCGGGCGTGCAGTTTGGCGTTCATATCTACAGCCCGGGCGATCAGGCGGGTATGATCACTTTGGGTATCATTCAGCCCTTTCCCGTCCACCGTAATCCGGCCGTTATTCACCTCAAAGCCTTTCAGGCGGCCATTCTCCAGCACGGTCTGCCCGGCGGCCAGAGTTGTTTGCTGGGCATTGATAAAACCACAGCCTCGGCAGGTGATCCCGGCGGGGTTCGCAATGATCACATCCGCGCGTTTACCGGCCACTTCGACGAATCCATTCAGTTGGCTGGGATCACGACTGTTCACTTCATTGAGAATGATCTTCGCTTCCCCCTGAGCCAGCCACGGGTTACCGGTAATATGTCCCGCCAGATCTGTCTTGGTATTCACGGCACTGTTATTGAGAATGGCTCCCTTTTGTTCTACATCGAACTGACGGTATTGGTTACGGGAGACCCCATCCGGGTTGGGAGTCTGAATATTGACCTGCGGCACGCCGTTAGCCGATGAAATCACGGTAGGCTGCTCTTTTCCGGGCGCATGAGGGTCGGCCACAATGTTCGCATAGCCCGGCTGGCTGACCAGCCCCAAGGCCAGTGACACACTCAGGATCAACGGCAGCAGGGAAACCCGGCGGGATGAAGGCGAAGTCTGCGCCGAGTTTTCTTCCCGCACCTTTCCGGCGGTATGGCTGTTGGCCAGTTCGGAAACCACCATTAACATTTGTCGGGTTTTACTGAAAATCACGCGATAACAAAGTTTGTTCATAGTGTGAAACCTCTTTCAGGTAAGTCCCGTACAAGGGGATATTTCTGCCACCACTGAGCCGCCTGTTGGCGGCTGACCCCGCGTCCTCTGAACCGGAGCACCTGTGGGCCAAGCCGATCCCCTTTGTGGTACAGGGCACGACAGCAATGGTTGAGCAGAACCTCACGCTGCATTAGCGCCGCCATTTCACGGCTGTGCCCCAACGGGGCCAGCCAGTCCAGGATCCAGAACCGGTTACCGTTGCACAGGGGCAAGGCCCGGCCATCGTCACCGTAGCCGGCATAGTCCAGTGTCAGATACCGTAATTCAGTCTGGGCATTAAACAGGGCAAAACTGAGGTAGAAAATGGGCCGGGCTTGGTGATACACCAGAATATATTGTTCGGTGGTGAGAAAAGGTAAGACCTGCGTCTCCAGCTCTCCCACATAGGCTGACCGCTGTTCGGCAGATTGCATCCACAGGAGCGCCACGGCCCCGAACATTTCGATAGCGTTGGCGGGCTCCCCTAACATCAGCGGAGCATAAACATCATAATCACCAATCCGCATCCTGTTTCCCCTCAGTACTGCCAGTTCAGGCTGAACGCCACATAAACCGGATCGGTCTTAAACCCGTCCGGCTTCGAAAAAGGCGTCCCCACAGCGATGTCGTAAACCAGATTTGCCGGTCGGATCGGACCTTTCAGCCCCACTACCCCCCCGGCCAGTGTGCGCCCGACGTTAAAGTCCGCACCATTGCCTCCTATCCGGCCATAATCCGCGCCCAGATACAGTTGCTGCTCCGGCAATGGTGTCTGCCAGGACAGGGTATTGCGCAAGGTCCAGCCCGCATCCGCACTCAGTGAACGCTCTCCGTCAAAGCCCCGTACCGTCCAGCGGCTGCCGATACTGAACCGATCCTGAGGTGTTAACGGGGTCTGGCTCCACTGACGCAGGTATTCCACCCGGTGCTGGAATGCCTCCCCGACCAATGAAAATGGGGTGTTCAGTGATGCTGACACCTGAATGATGCGGGCTTGCGCGGTGGCATAATGCTCACTGCCCCGTGGATTGAGTTCCTCTTCCGGTGCGGGCCGTGCACCAAACCAGCGCGTTCCGTGCTGGTAACTGATCCCGGCATCCAACACAGCGGGCCCCAGATAATGGCGATGATCCAATGCCAATCGCCAGTGGCTGGTCCGGCGCTTTTGTCCGGTAATTTCCGTTTGTTTGATGAAGTTCCGGGTCTGACGTACATTCACCCCGTAGGTTAACGTTGTCTTTGAATTGGCATTACGGTGCAGAACACGGCTTAACTGCGCATTCAGGCTGTGACTTCTTCCCCGGTACTTCGCTGCTTCCGTGCGATGAGGCACCGTTTGGGCATAATTGTATTTACTGCCGGTAACTGCAAACAGCCAGTAGCCAAACGGCACGGAATAATGCGCCGTGTAATTGGCCGACTGTTTTCGGTCAGAAAACGCCAAATCCCGGGTCACCGCCACATAAAACAGGTCACTCAGAGAGGTAGGATTATCAAGCGCCAACATCAGTCCGCCCTGATTCTGTCCGGTGGTTTTCGTGCCGCTGTTATCCAGCCAGGCCCCCACATGCCAGAAACGAGACTGCTGGCGCTGAATCATGATATCCGTTTCACCGGGAGCGTCTCCCGGCACCAGTTCCATGGAGGCTTGAACATTAGGTATACGCTGGAGGTTTTCCATGCCTTGTTCAATCGCCCGTAAGTCTAACAACGCCCCTTCCCGAGCCGGTATCGCTGTCAACAGAGAAGCGTAGGTGTCCGCCCCCTCCGCATACCGGATCTGGCGGATTTTTCCCGGGACGACCATCAATTTCAGGTCTCCCTGACGGAGATCTTGTTCGGGTGCCAGTATCCGTGTTGTTACCCAACCGTGTGAAATCAGCCGGTTCTGCATCGTGCTCATCAGCAATCCGATGCCCTGTGCCCCCAGACACTGGCCAATGGCCTGATCCGCCAAACGCTGCAAGGGCACCCAATGCGGCAGTGCCTCGTTCCCCGATAGCGTCACTTTACGAATATCAAAACAGGGAGATTCGTTGGGAAACGCCAGAGGAGACGCGGCAACTGTGGTTGCCTCCTCAGCCAGATTGACCCGAGGCGGCCGGGCTTCCAGCCGTTGTTCTTGTGCCTGCTGTTGCTGTTGTTGATGAATTAAGGTCTGGTCATCCGGTTGTGCCTGAGCAGGGAATATTGCCAAGACACTGGATCCGGCCAACCCGAAGCATAGATTACTGAAAAGTTTATTTGGCATATTTTTTCCAATAAAAATTGGCGCATTTTTATTTTCAATCGAGAATTAACAAAAATATGTGAAGAGCAATTATGCGGAGATTTGATCACTTTTCAACCAAACAACAATGCAAAATAAATTCCACCTGATTAGATTAAAAAAATAATAAATGAATTTATTTGAAGTAAATAACTGCCTTTTGACAGATAAACACACATATAATGAAATTATAATCCAAATAAAGGTAAAAAAATAAAAAGCGGTGAAATGACATTCAGAACATTCTTACAGCAATTATTTTTATCAAAAAACGAAAAACAATAACCATGATTAATTTGAAATAAATTAAACAATCGATAACAAGAAATAGTGATAAAGATAAGGCGAGAGTTTTAATTAATCTCAACGTTTCTTAAGCATCGCAATTTCATGGTCACGTAAACCTAAGCGCGGCTTTTTCGGCTGAAATATATAAGCAATCAGTCCTGAGACTATTTTCAGTAAAAAGCCGACTACGCTTCAGTGCTTTGAATGTTCCATCTGAGAAATATTTTTCAATTCGTCATTCACCGGATGAGTAGGCCACGGGAACTGCTCCCGCAGCCTCTCGCAGAACAGTACGTGAGCCTCTCGACTCATACCGCTCTCTTCAGGTAAACACACCTGTCATTCCTGCCCGACAATGGGCAAACCCCCCCTATGCTCCTTTGCAATCCTTTGAAGACGTTTTGAGTCTTGGGTTTTATATCTGCTCAGAGCTTTGAACTTTCATCTGACTCAGCGCACCCGCGCTTTGTTGAGTTGCCTGAAAACCTTATACAGTGCCTTCTGGTTATGATGGCAGTGGGCGATCAAACGTCATCCAACTAAATCTAAAAATTGGGTAAGTCGAAAATACGACATGAACCACCAAGGAGAAGGGTAATTTCATGGCTGGCAGAAAATAGCCAATATGGACTGCCATTTTAATCTGGTTCAAATAGCTTAAACGCTGATAAAAAGGCATGTGAAGATTAGGAGTGTGGCTACGCCATTCGATCCTCAATACCAAACCTATTTGGTTAAGAGGAAATCGAAAAAGGAAAGTCATCATTCTTGGTACGACCCTGTTCTGACTACAATTTAGGTTGCTGGGTAACGTAATATGTCTTAGTGAAGGCTTGAGCCGTTGCAGTGAAAGTTGCACGTACGGTTCTTAGTACTACAGCCGTGATCCATATTGTGTCATGATGACTCTCTATCTTCCTAACACCAAGGGAGGTGTCCTATGACCTCACCTGTCAACTCTGGGAACAAGCGCTACGGGGCGTGCATTCCCGTCTGGCTTTCCTGTTTCACTCTGTCGGCTCTCAACACCGTTGTCTGGATTATCTTCGCGGACTGCTCAGTGATGTAGAGCGCAAAAATGGCTGGGCGAACACTCGCCCGATGACATTCAATATTTTCTGGAACGCGCCCATTGGGAGGCGGAGGCGGCCCGCGATATCTTACGCGACTATGTGACTGACCATCTCGGCGATGAGCAAGGTATCCTCATTATTGATGAAACCGGTTTTATTAAAAAAGGAACCCACTCTGCCGGGGTACAGCGTCAATACAGCGGCACCGCTGGACGCATTGAAAACAGTCAGATAGGTGTTTTCCTGTGTTACGCCGGTAAAGGCGGCCATGCCTTTCTTGATAGGGCCTTATACCTGCCCGAACAGTGGACTGAGGACCGGCCCCGCTGTACGGCTGCGGGCATCCCTGACGCCGTGAGCTTTGCCACTAAACCCCAACTTGCCCGACACATGCTGGCGCGGGCATTGGATGCTGGCGTGCCCTGTCGCTGGGTGACTGCCGATGCCGTGTATGGGCATGACCGCCGCCTGCGATGCTGGCTGGAGTCCCGGCATCAACCGTTTGTATTAGCGATCCCCAAGAATGAATGGCTTTGGTGGCAAGGCCCGCACGATATCAGGGCGGACGTGATTGCCGCCAGTCTGATGCCTGACGATTGGGAAACCCAGTCCGCGGGGTTAGGAACAAAAGGAGCGCGTTGGTATGACTGGGCACAGATCCCGCTCTGGCGTTTGCAAATAAGTAAAGAAGAACGGCGTTATGGTCATTATCTGCTGGTCCGGCGTAGCCGGGATGATAAACAAGAACACGCGTATTATGTGGTGTATGCGCACAAAGAAGAGGCTGATCTGAAAACGCTGGTTCAGGTAGCAGGACACCGCTGGGAAATTGAAAGTGGCTTTGACGAAACCAAAGGGGAATGTGGGCTCGATCATGACGAAGTGCGGCAGTGGCACAGTGGGTATCGGCATATTACGCTGTCTTTACTGGCCCATGCGGTCTTGGCAGTTTTGCGGATACAGGAGAAAAAAAACACCGCAGGGACTGATAGCCCTGAGTGTGTCGGAACTGCGTAAGCTGCTGTCAAAACTGATGGTCAAGGCCGGGGAAACCGTAGAACAGATCCTCTATTGGTCAAACTGGCGACGACGACATCAATACCGTGCGCAACAATTTCATTACCGCCGCCGAGAAGGACATTTGGTCACGGAACAGTTACGACTGTAGTACTAAGATATAATCTTTGTAGTCGTTTGCTTCGATTTTAGAATGCATTTGGTTAGTCGATTCCCAAATCTTGGCGGTCAGTTGTTGTTTATTCATGTTTTACTCTCGATAGAAATAAATTGTTAATTAATGTGTTTATATTATATTTCCATATGTAACTTCAGTTATTTTTTCAGTAGGGAATAACTGCTGTTATCCCTTCTTCTTCGATATAATTTTCATACTGAATGGAATAAATAATAAGTACCCCACCGGCTGTTATGTCCTCTCTTTAGACATGTTTATTCGTTATCATTATTTTTAGGTTGGGTGATGCTGCCTACATGTTGATTGTACCCTGAATCCATGCATGTTGTTTCCTTGCATGTAGCTGGATCGCGACCATTGCCACTATGAGAAAATCCATATATTGGAATCATTACCTTGGGTTGTAGTGTCAATCACAACTATGAAATTAATTTTAATGAAAAATAAAGTTATTCATCATCATTATTAGTAATAAATATAAGTAATAATCATCCAATCGGTAATGAAAATGACTCCTTACTGAGAATAAACCGAAAAAAGATTGCAGAAAAGCGGCCTCGGCATACAGAGTCACTTTGACAGTTACAGCCAGTTGTATGATGAGGATGTGAATAACGGCTAGATTTTCGGTCGTCTTTACCACATGGGATAGACCTGCGTCGATCCAACCACCGATAGCTATGAGGTCATAATGTATAATATTGATGAGTTATTGAGCCGGCTTTCTCATTCCCGCTCGCCAGCAACTATCACGCTTTCTTCACTTATTCCCCTCTCTTTTTCTGAGCTACATACACAGTATGAAGACCTGCTTTCCAAGGGAGAATTGCAATATCTTTATCGCAAGGTGCAGGAACAGAAGAAACGCAATTTGTTGCTTGAGGCCAGAGTATCCACTCAGACCTATCCTCAGTTAACTTTCGCGATTAAAAAGGGCTTGACAAAAAGCGTAGAAACCACCTCCTTGAACGCCAACCCGTTGGATTCCATTGATCCCGATGCAGTTGCTCAGAATGACCCGAGCCACTACAAAGTTGCCACCTTGGTGGAGATGTTGATCACCCAAGGGGATATGTGCTATCGCGAACTGACATCGGATGCGCTCAACGAAGCCAAAATATGGTATATCTTTGCGCTGGAAGCCATGAGCAAAGAATCAAAGGACTCAGGTGAAGCGTTATGGAATGTACCAGCATTGGAAGAGGCTGCTGACGAGGAGCTCCTGATGATAATGCAGACTGCATTGAGCCAGCTTGATAAAGGAGAAATATCTTCAAGACAAGAATGTACCGCCAACTCACAGACTAATCTTTTTCTGCCTAAGTTCAACCCGACGCTGCGCCAACGCTTATTTAACCTGCATCACAACCTCAGCATTGATGGTCAGCCGCTGTCCTTGTCTATTTATGCCGAACCGACAGACCCGGAAGCCTTGAAGGTGAGTTTAGTGCAGAATTCTACGGAGGAACGCGCTCTGCCTTATAGCACGCAGCGACTTTACCATTTCCCGGTTATGCTGGAGCGGGCACGTAACCTGACGGGCCAACTGACCCAATTCGGGTTATCACTGCTAAACATGGCCGAGCATGCTGATGCCGACAAGTTGTATGCACTTCTGCTACAACAGGGAATGGAGCTAATGTTGCAGAGTATTACGATTCAGCAGCGGACGGTGGAGGAAATTGACACTGACACAGATGAACTGAATGAAATGCTGCAAGGGGCGCAATCTCGTCTGGATAAATATACGGCTCTATATAACGAGGATGAGTCCGCCGGGGAACGTCAGGCCATGACTCTGGCAGACAATGCAGCCGGTCTCTCAATGGCCGCCCAGACGGTGTCAATGATCGAAGAGGGGGCTGATAGGTCACCGAACATCTTCGGCCCTGCGTATAGGGGTAGTCGTTGGGGGGGAGAGAGCCATGCCTCCGCCGCTAAGATATCACTGAATTCGTCAGCCATAAGTCAGGCCCATGACAAAGTCATCCGGTCGGAGATGTACCGCCGTCGTCAGGAATGGGAAATCCAACGTGACAGTGCACAGAGAGAAATCAACCAGATTGCTGCACGGCTTGAGGGCATGAGCATCCGTCGGCAGGCGGCCGTGATGCAGGTCAACTCGTTGCAAACTCAGCACCAGCATACCTGCGAACAGCTGGAGTTGTTACAGCGTAAATTCACCAATCGGGAATTGTATAACTGGATGCGTGGTAAGCTGAACGCTATCTACTATCAGTTCTTCGATATTACCCAATCATTCTGTCTGATGGCTCAGGAATCCTTGCGTCACGAACTGAGTGATAACGGGCTGACCTTTATCCGCGGCAGTGACTGGAATAGCAGTACCTCCGGTTTAATGTCTGGAGAGAGGCTGATGCTGAATCTGGCTGAAATGGAGAAAGTTTGGACTGAGCGTGATTAACGCTCGCTGGAGATGACTTGCACGGTGTCATTGGCGCAGTTTTATGCTGCACTCAATGGGATACCCGTTCTCATCCGGTAAAGAATGCCTTCGAAAGTCAGTCGGGGTTCTTCTTTATTGTAGACAAGCCCATTTTGTGGTCACATAACAGATCTAACTATTGGGAGCATGACCTCGTGTTAGGAAGAAGAGAATCATCATGACACAATACGGATCACGGCTGTAGTATTAGGAGGACGGCACTTGGTAACAGATGCCGTCTATCCGACAAAAATGAGTTAGCGATAACATAGGAATAATCGCCTAAGACTCAAGATTGCTTTGCTCATATTCCAATGACCAGAGCAACAGAGCATGTGTGCTCCAATACAACTTATTCGCCCTCAATATTCTGGTAGTACACCTGCTTAATATAACGCCCTCGCCCATCGCCATGCCCTAAATCCATTGAGACCAGTGCCAGCGCTTCCCGCTCGCTGAATCCTTGCGCTATATAATGCTCCCCGGATTGCTGAGCAAAATGATAACGCATACTATGCGGCGCTTTATTGCCGCTCAGCCCTGCACGTCTGACAATATAGCGGTAACGGTCGATAGCCTGCGTGATCGTCGGCTTATCAATCAGTTTGCCGCCACGCCCGGCCTGCTCGCGTTCAGCATAAGCAATCGCGTGTTGCAGGGCTTCCCGATCCAGTATGACCGTCTGTCTGGGGCGTCCACCTTTAGTACCGAACACCACCCGCACAGACGTATGCCCGTTTTCCAGTGCTTTCTTCCAGGTCGCTAACGATTTGTAGGCTTCCACCGCTTCTTTGGTACGCAGTCCCAGCACATACGCCAGTTGCATAACAGCCGCGACACGCCGGTCTTTTTGCTCCACCTGCTGAAAAATGTCCCGGAATGCAGCCGGAGCCAGCGCCATTTTCGTTCCCATGCGGCTGGTATCCGCGATACCCAATGCCCGGTTACTCAGGCGGGTATTATCGGGATCAGCCAACTTATGCTTTCCCGCCTGCGCTAAAATGGCTCGCAGCACCGACATTTCATTTTGCAGTGTCCGGTGACTGAGATTGTTGGCTTTGCGTTCAGCGATGTAGCGCTCAATATATTTCACCTTCAGGCTATCCACTTGCCGGAGTTTGATGCCATTGTTTTTCAAATAATCAAGGAAGTACCGGGCAATCCGTTCACGATCCGCCACCGTAACAAAACTTCCGCCCGCCTGTCGGGCATGCGTGATAAAGGCTTTTCTGAACTGCTCAACCTTTGAACGTGTCGATCCCTGCGCCATTCTCGCCTCTTCTGCTACTTTGCATTTGTTTTATTCATTTTTAGTCGTTTTTAAAACAATTCCCTGCGTGTCGGTTCAGGTTCACCGTTCCGTGGTGCGTCAGACAATGTGTAGCAGGGCGGGATTGTGTTGAGTTATTGCAGGAGCTCGCGATGTGCTCAGCACTGCGATGACATGCTCCCCGTTCAGTACCTGATCAGCTCAGGATGAACGCCTCATTATCTTGACGTGATTCATTCTCCTTAATCTTTACTGCATCAGCCTGCAATCAGGCAGTGGGTTGAAAATCCGATAGGACAATCGTTTAACAGGGTGGTTAATCGTCTGTTTTGCGTGGTTTCACTGAGTAATGCGGGGTTCAAATCGGTCGTAAAACCAGACCGGATGGGCTATGGACGTTTGCCGCTTTGCGGCGTCACTTGGTAATCGCTGCGCTTCAACACAAGTGACGCCGCGCAATATTCGGGACGCTGATCGTGATGAATAGACAATGTGAATGAATGTTGTACCGGTGAAAACGGTATCGTTTGACGTAAGACAGAGCCTGTTTTGCTTTGTTGTGTGAGTAGCCGGTGATGAATCACACCGGGAAACTTTCATCCTCAGACGGAGGGTTAGGTGTCCGGGGATATCTGCTTCCAAAAGTGCGCAGATGTACCGCATGGTATGCTCTCCCTTGCAGGCTACGGGAGTTTTAATGTCGCCGCTTCACGCTGATCCTTACAGGCGGAAGATCATCAGATAACAGAACGATAGTAGCGATTGTCTCAGGCGGGGTCAAACAGTGTTTTAGGTCACTTTTCCACGGCATATTTTTAGCCTGTGTGAACAGGATCTTTCTAAAATAAATAAAAAGACCGTTTCATATTGCTGAGATAAAAATTATCTCATTGTGATATTGATGCCTATGTAAAATTGTAAAATAATTATTGGTACTGTATTCTAACAAGCCTGAAATAGTTATTTTTATTATGGCGTGTTACTTAATATTGGCGTTAAAACGGCCTGAATTATTTTAAACAATGACTTTTGTGATCATAGTCATAAAATGAAAATGATCATGCTTTCCAAAGCCCTTGCTATTTTATTTTTATAAATAAATCATATCACTATCGAATCGATACTCAATCTGTCAGCGATCCCTCCCAACACAATGAATTCACTATTGATAAAAGCAGAGTGTATTACGCTAGTGACGCAATTATTTTAATTTTTTACACTGTGATTGTTGGGGGCGTTTTTTTATTTCACTTGATTCCATTTGGTTTTCACTTATCCCTTATTTATCATTTCTCCTCATTATTATTTTTCATGCATTAACCAAAATAGTCCGGTATCACAGTTTCTTCAAATTATCTCAGGGTCACGGTGTAAAAACAGTCGGTTGATCCTTTCATTATCCTATTTGTCAGAGACAACGCCGGACGAATTTCAATGTTGTGCCCGGACGTGATGGCCGATGGTTATCACGTTATCCGTCATCACCTCAGGGAGACACCTATGTCAGTGAAAAAGCACATCGCAAAACTTCAGCAGGGAAAGGCCCTGTTTGAGCAGGGGCAACAAGCCACCCGGCTGGCTCAGCAGACAACCGGGAGCTTCGTTGGGCACGAACCGGGGTTGGCAAAGAAAGCCGCCGGGGGTCACAGCGCCGCCACCAAAGCCCTGCAAAAAGCCAGTCAGTTTCTCAGTGATGGTGCCCCCAGCGGTCTGCAATTTACCCTGACGGCGGGCGGTCTGGCACCAGAAACCTTTGTCGTCACTGATTTTACCCTGAATGAGCATTTTTCTCAGCCGTTCCAGCTGGAAGTCGGACTGGCGAGTGCTGACCCTGCCATCGACTTTCCTGCGGTACTCGACCGCGCTGCCACGCTGACAATCACACAGGATGGGGTTGAAAGCCGGAGTATCACCGGTATCGTTGCCGGCTTTGAACAGGGCAATACCGGGTTGCACCAGACCACCTACCAGATGAGTATTCGCCCGGACCTGTGGCGCACCACCCTGCGTCAGAATTCGCGTATTTTCCAGCAACTGAACATTGAATCCATTATCACCAATATTCTGAAAGAGCACGGTATCCGCGATGTGGTCTTCAGCCTGCGCCATGCCCACCCGGAACGGGAATTTTGTGTGCAATATCAGGAAAGTGACTTTGCCTTCCTGCAACGCCTGACCGCAGAAGAAGGTATCTTCTACTTTTTTGAATGCGGCAACGGGCGCAATACGCTGGTGTTTGCCGATGATGCCGGCTCTGTGCCGCCGGGCATTGTCCTGCCCTACCAGCCGGGTGACACCAGTACGCTGGGCGAGCCGGCAGTGAGCCACCTGACACACCGGGCACAGGTCCGCCCGGCTCAGGTGCAGCTCAAAGACTACACCTTCAAAAATCCGGCGTGGCCGGCCGAATTCAGCCAGCAGATGAAGGAAGACACGCTCCAGCAGGTGTATTACGAACATTACGACTATCCGGGGCGTTTTAAGGATGAGGCACACGGTAAGGATTTTACCCGCTACCGTCTGGAGGGACTTCGCAACAATGCCGTGACAGGACAAGGCCGTGGTCATGCCATTGCGATCCAACCGGGACGGTTATTCACCCTGTACAACCACCCGCGTGAAGATCTGAACCAGTCCTGGCAGGTGGTGGGCGCCAGTCATGCCGGTAGCCAGCCCCAGGCACTCGAAACTACCAACAGCGGCACAGGCACCACCCTGAACAGCCAGTTCCACTTTATCCGCCATAACCAGCACTGGCGTCCGGCACCGTTACCGAAACCGGTCATCGACGGCCCACAGATTGCCAACGTCGTGGGACCTGCGGGAGAAGAAATCTTCTGTGACCAGTACGGGCGTATCCGCCTCCAGTTCCCGTGGGATCGCTACGGCAAGAGTGATGACCAGAGTTCTTGCTGGATACGGGTCACCCAGCCGTGGGCCGGTCAGGGCTGGGGGATGCTCGCTATCCCGCGTATCGGGCAGGAAGTGGTGGTGGATTTTCTGCACGGCGACCCTGACCAACCCATCGTCACCGGACGCACCTACCATGCCAGCAATATCCCGCCGGGCGGATTGCCGGGCAGCAAAACCCAGATGGCCTTTCGCTCCAAAACCCACAAAGGCGAAGGTTACAACGAACTGCTGTTTGAAGATGCCAAAGGCAGCGAGCGACTGGTCCTGCATGCGCAGAAGGATATGCAGACGACGGTAAAAAATGACCAGAGCCTGGTCGTGGAAGCCGGTAACCGGAGCCTGCTCATCCAGACGGGGGATGAACATAAAACCGTCCAGCAAGGTAATCTGACCGAGAACATCTGCCAGAAACGCAGTACACAAGCCAATGTGGTGCAGGTGAAAGCCAATGCGGGCAAAGCCGGGGCGGGGATGCAATTGTATGAAGCCGAGGATGATATCACGCTGAAAGTCGCCAGCGGTACCATCCAAATGACGAAAACCAACATTAAAATTTCGTTCGGGGGCGCCAGTATTGAGCTGAATGACAGCGGGGTCACCGTATTAGGCGGTCAGGTTAACATCAACAAATAACGCATTTTGATTTTTAACTTGCAGAAAGTAAAAAGGAACTTCCATGAACAACCAACTTGATCTCGCGCCTTTCCACTTCAATCAGGGCACGATTATGCTGCCCGCCAGCTGGCAGGATGCCAGTATTCTGGTATTGAACAGTACCGATGAAAAAAATGGCACCAGTTTCACCATTTCCCGTGACAATCTGCCGTGGGGGCTGGCATTCAGTCAGTTTGCCGAACGGGAAATGACCGCCATCAGCAAGCAACTGAAAGATTATGAAGCGATAACCCATGAATCCTGTGAACTGAACGGTTTTGAGACCGAGATTTTCGAATTTCGCTGGCGTGCCCCAAGTGGTCCGGTACATCAATTAATGATGTTGTTGAATACCCCAAAACAGGTGCTGATTTTCACCGGCACCTGTCAGGGGGAGATGACCGCAGCACAACGGGAACAGATGCAGACCATG